>JASFTL010000013.1:0-19482 GCA_050053555.1 Desulfobacterales bacterium | reverse complement strand
ATCCTCCAGTGCAATCGGCGCTCCAAAAAGCGCCATGACCCCGTCGCCGGTCATCTCGTTGATGGTGCCCTTATAATCGTGAACCGTATGAATCAAAATCTCATAGACCTGCCCCATAAAAGCGTACGCTTTTTCCGGGCCCAGCTTTTCAACCAGGGCCGTAAATCCCACCATGTCACAGAACATCACCGTTACCGGCTTGCGCTCGCCTTCGATCTTGTCCCGCTGGTCCAGAATTTTCTGAGTCAGCCCTTGAGGCAGGTACCTCTGAATTTTTACCAAGCGTTCATCGAGCTGAAGATCATCGGCGGACAGAACATCGGATCTTTCTTTTTTGGATGTTCCTATTTTATGTCCGCACGCGCTGCAATAATTGGCCTCTTCCGGATTCAGCTTATGGCATTTGGGACATTTCATTTTAACCTTCACCAAAGATATCTATCATTCCAGTATTTCACCAATGACGTTGATAATTATCTTGATGTTCACGGATTCTTCTACCAGGAAAATTGACGCTATATCAAAACAAGCACAAATCCATAGAGTGAGGACCTCTGAGCAAAGGACTGAACGGAATAGAGTATGGATTGAGGATACGTTTAGAAAGTGGACCCAACAGAGCGATTGGGCCTATTGGGAGAAGAGCAGGCACAATTTAAGTCTAATTAATTCACAAATGGTCGAGGTTGATGAATCATAAATGTTCTTCTGTCGGGTGGCTTTCAGTTAAATTTTTGAATAATATGTCGTGATAAATTTGTCAAGAATTTTAGTATATTGGAATTATCATCAAGATCGTCACAGCGGTTCTGACCGTAAAAATAAAGAATACATTTACAATGCGACCAGAGGTCGAATCATTTTGGCAATCAGACGACTGATACAATTTTTAACAATCTTTACATTCTAATTTTAACTAAACTCATTTACCTTAAAAGGCCAGCGTGTTAAACAAATAGTTGGTGGTAGCAAACTTCAAGCAGCATTAAATCCTGACCACTTCATGTGATGCTGCTTAACCATTTTCTGCTCAGGAAAATCCGTATGAAACCTACAGAACATGTTAAATCCTATTGTCGGTTCTGGAAACCTTCAGTTGCCAGAAGGATCACTTTGTATTTCCTTATTTTCGGGCTGGTCGTTTTTTTTATAACCACCGTGCTTTACATGGCGGGTACCCGCAAACATTTTATTCGTTCGACCAGTCGATTAGTCAATCATCAGTTCTCGTTGATGAAGACGGCGAAAATACCGGACTTTCTCTTGAAAGGAATTGGAAAACCCAATCCCGAAGTGGACCAATTGTTCCAGATACTGGCCAATCTTTCGTCAAGTTTTTATGCCGTTTCCGATATAGCGATCTATGCCAAAGTTGCTGGTGAAACATTATGGTATCGGATTTTTTTTGACGACAAAAAGGTGATGCATCTTAATCCGGCGAAAAGTTTCTTCTCAAAAAAACTGGATCGCAACCTCGAGCGGCATTTTGTAAAGCCCGGCCTGATGGTGCGCTCGGATGATGAACATGCTTTGTTTGTCAATGTCACCGGAGATGCTGACCTGAGCACTTATTTTCTTAAAATCGGTATCGACAGTGAAAGTATTGCCGGCATTATGAAAAGGGAGGCCAAGTGGATTGTTCTCATTTTCATTATTGCTTTAGCGCTGTCCCGTTTTTTAGGCTATTATTTTGCCCGCAAGATTTCCCGGCCGATTGAAAAGCTTTCTCAAATCTCCGCTGATGTGGCCAAAGGTGATTTGACAAATTTAGCGCCGGTCACTTCAGAAGATGAATTCGGCGAGCTCGCCAGCAATTTTAACAAAATGGTGGAAGGTCTGCGTGAGTGGGAGCGGGTCAAGATGATCGAGTTTGAACTGGAAAAAGGACGCCAGATTCAAAAGGAATTCCTACCCAGTCAAATTCCACAAATACCCGATTGGGATATCGCTACCTGCTTTTATCCCGCACGTCAGGTCTCCGGTGATTTTTACGATGTTTTTATACTACCTGGCGGATGCATGGGGCTGGTTATCGCCGATGTCTGCGACAAAGGAGTTGGATCGGCCCTATATATGGCACTGTTTCGCAGCTTGATCCGCGTTTTTTCAGAACAGGCTTTAGCCAGCGAATTGGTGGATAAAAATTCAAGTTCAAATGCAACGGCGGACATGAATCTGGAAAGCGGCCTGAAAGCCGTAACCTTTACCAACAATTACATCGTCCAGAATCACGGTCAGGAGGGCATGTTTGCCACGTTGTTTTTCGGGGTGCTGAATCCGACGAGCGGAAGTCTGTGTTATGTAAACGGCGGGCATGAACCGCTGTATGTCATCCACGACGGCCGTATCAAAACGCAGCTGATGCCCACCGGACCGGCCGTGGGCTTAATGCCCGACATCACTTTCAAAACTCTACAGATTGAGCTTGAGCCGGGTGACCTTTTAGTCGGGTACACCGATGGCGTTACCGAGGCGCGGTCTCCCGAAGATGAATTTTATACCCGCGATCGTCTGCGATCCATGCTGACCCAGCCATTTAATTCGGCCGCGGAAACGCTCGACCGCATCAAAACCAATTTGTTCGCTTTTATCGATATCGCGCCCCGCGGCGATGATGTCACCATGCTGGCGGTTCAGCGAGCTTCGGGCTAAGCTTCGGTTTTTTTATTTCGATATGTTGGCGGCAAATATGATTGCAGAATCCCTGGGCGATTGTTTCACGGCGTCCTTTGTTAAACACAACAAAAGAACGGCCATCACATTTTTGCGGGACGGTAAAATCGAGACCGAGATCTCCTTTCGGCGACTCCACAGGGATTCAAACCGGGTGGCCCATATATTCCAGGAATTGGGCGTTAAGAAGACTGACCGAGTCGTTTTCTGCCTTCAAAAATCCCTCATATTTGTGATTGCCCATCTTGCGCTTCAAAAGATAGGGGCCATTTCCGTGCCCCTGAATCCGGGCTTCAAACGCTCAGAATTAGATTACCTGCTGAAGGATGCCGATGCGAAATGTGTTCTGGCCGAACCGGACAACGGGCAAATCATTAAAGAAATTAATCCCGACCTGAATATGCTGGCAGTTGATACCCGCAGACCCTACCAGGATATCGATTTTTTTCGATCCGCCCCTGATAAATTCGCCCGGCTTGAAATCGAACCGCATGATCCGGGTCTTATCGTCTATACCTCCGGCACCACCGGAAAACCCAAAGGGGCCGTTCTTACCCAAAATAACCTGGTACATGATGCCAAAAACGTCATTCATGTCTGGGAAATCCGCGAAGCCGATGTGCTCTGTCATGCCCTGCCCCTTTTTCATGTGCATGGATTGTGCTTTGCCTTGCATACCGCTTTGCTGGCCGGCGCGCATGTGCTCATGTTGGATCAGTTTTCACCGCAAGCGGTTATCAATGTCCTCCGGAAAAAAGACGACCCGTTCACCTGTACGGTATTTATGGGGGTCCCTTCGATGTACGCCAAGTTGATGGAACATTTAGGTGATAAAAAGTTGGACTTCGAACACATGCGTCTATGGACGTCCGGGTCGGCCCCCTTACTTCCGCGGGATTTTGAGCGTATCTATAAAACAATCGGCAAGCACCCGGTTGAACGCGAAGGCATGACAGAAACAGGCATGAATTTTTCAAATCCGCTGAAAGGCAAAAGAAAACCGGGTTCGATTGGATACCCCTTACCGGATCTTGAGGTCAGGATTGTCAATCCGGATACCGGTGCGGATGTGCCGCCCGGTCAAACCGGTGAAATCTGGCTAAAGGGTCCTGGTGTCACGCCGGGTTACTGGCGCAAACCGGAAGAAACCGCCAGCGCATTCGAGCAGGGCTGGTTTAAGACCGGTGATCTGGGAAGCGTTGACAGAGACGGCTATTATTATCTGACCGATCGCATCAAGCACATCATCATCTCAGGCGGCGAAAATATCTCACCCAAAGAGGTCGAAGTCGTTATCAACCAGCTTAAGGACGTGGTTGAATCATCCGTGGTCGGTATTCCGGATGAACGCTGGGGCGAAAAAGTCGTTGCCGCTGTGGTGACGACGACCGCCTCGAAGCTTAAACCCGCAGAGATCGGCGCCCATTGCAAAAATTACCTTCACGACTGGAAATGCCCGAAAGAAGTGGTTTTTGTTAAGGAACTGCCAAAAAATACCATGGGAAAAGTATTAAAAGAAGAAATCAAAAAAAATTTTTAATTGACTTGACAAGCACCAAAGATGATATCTGTATTTTAGGCTAAATTTGGATGTATCTGGCATTTAGATAACACGAATCAAAAGAAAGGAGACGACAACAAACGAAGAGTGGTTGTGAGAGCTTTAAAACGGATTGTCCAAAAAAGGAGGTCACTTGAAATCTAATATACTGTTAACTGTCTGTATTTACTTTTTTTTAGGATTTGCCGTGATCGGCATCACCCTTGTTGAGGGGGCAGAACCTGTACCTTCGCCTCCCGACACACCACTTGCATCAGGCAAAGGTGGATTGTACGGCAGAATCACCTATAATGACATTCCAGTTCACAGGGCGAGGATTATTTTCAGTACCGATCCCAAGGACCTGTATCAAATGAAAAAGCCGTCAACATACACAGATAAGAACGGCTATTACTTTCAATCCAATCTTTCTCCTGGTGGTTACTATTTGGCAGCGGGTTGGCCGGATCAAAAAAAATATTGGTTCATAAGACAACAAGCGCAGCCGTTTCCCAAGGGAGTAGACGTACAAGTTGAAGCCGGCCGCTATACTTTTGTCCCTTCGCTTCCCCTATATGTTGTCATTGACCTTGTACATCCTGCAGACGGCGCAATTACTTCAGAGAGGCCGAAATTCCGATGGACCAAGAATCAATATCTGCAAAAGTACGAATTTTCGTTGGTCCGAAGGGATATCAATGCGGATGTTTTAGAAGGAGAGATTATCCTTAAGCGGCGACCGGTCAAAGGAACTGAGTTTCAACCTAACAAGCCGCTAAAGCCAGGCATTTACTGGTGGACGGTTTCATCCAGCTCAAATGGAAAATCAATCACCGCCCCAAAAGAAGACTATTATGGCGGTGTCCCTATCCGTCTTCCGGGAGAGCGTCCGGTGTCCGGTCTGGGCCATGGTAACGATTTTGCCGTTCCGTCACCTTCAGGCAAAGTGATGACCAGAGAAACGCCATCTCTTATTCTTGCCGCAATACCCGCCCGCTGGAAAAACAAATCCGAGAAGCGGGGAAAGTTGTCCGACCTTTACCGTCAGCAAACCAAATCGAGAAGATTGCATACCTTAATTGCGACGGATAACATCACCAAACTGGGAGGTTCAAAACAGGCCCGCAAAATAGGAGAAACACTGCTTAAGATGTATGGAGAAAAACACAGCGTAGGGCTGGCACCGATTTCTCAAGTTTCAATGGCAATGATGATGGGCGTTTCTGATTGTTCCCTGGTGTGGATATCCGGCCATCCGTGGAAACCGGCTAAAGGATTGAAGGCCTCGGATATTAAAATTCTTTATTTGGCGGAAAAAGTGATTGAAGAAATGGCCAGTACATTCTTCTACATAAAACCTGCGGCACTGCCGGCTGGAACATATGTGAACCAGCCTGAAGATGTGCGAACAATCGGAATATATCGATAGGCAACAAAAGCACAATTAAGACTCTAATCATATCGAAGGAGGATTAATCAAAGATGGCAAAAAAAGTGCAAAAGAAACCTTCAAAAAAACCGCAGACCAAAGGAGCCGCTAAGCCTAAAAAAACCACTGCCCCGGTTAAAAAAACGGCGATCAAGGCTAAAAAAGCCGCGGCTCCAGCTAAAAAACCAGCAGCGCCGAAGCCGGCAAAAGCAGCTAAATCTTTCTCAGTTGCTGAATTTGCCGACATGACCTATCTGACCGAAAATGGTGTCAGGCAATGGTTACAGCAGGGACTGCTAAAAGGTCAGCAAAATGCCAAGGGTGATTGGCAAATTGAAGCCTCAAATCTGGAGGTTCCCAATGTAAAGCGACTGGTACGGTAGAAATTCGGTATCAGGGAATGGGTATTCGGGTGTCAGGCTATAGATATCCGGATGGTAATAAAATAAATACGATAACAACGAGTAAAAATAGAGGGGGATGGCGCAAAATCCAATTTATTGGCCGTCTCCCCTTCTTTTCGGTTCAAATACATCCGATCTAACCGCCGGTAATGTTATCAAACCGTGTGCGTTTCATGAAATGCCTTCATCAATGCTATAACCCGACCCGAGTCCTTCGGCATATATTGGGCAGCGCTGAAGAAGATTTGCTTGTCGGGAACTTGATCGCCTTTAACATTTTCGAGATATTTTAGGCCTTGTACAATCCCCATTTCAAAGTGAGGTTGAACGCCCCACACCGGCCGACCTCTTACTTTAAATGCAAGTATGTCGGACTCCTCGGATCGTGCGATAACTTTTGCATTTTCCTCAGGAAGCGCACACACTTCATCATAATGAAAAACAAATGTATGGATGGTGCGACCGGATTCACCGAGCAATGCGTCACTGGAAACGATTTGAATATCCGGCCAGCCAATCTCAGGCTTTGCCCTTCTGCGCACGGCATCCAGCCCATATAAGGACCGGGCAATTATCTGGTGCCCGAAGCAGCTCCCCAGGATGACTTTGCCTTTGGTGACCGCGTCCCGTATGAGCGTGGCTTCCTTTTGCATCCAGGCCGTGTCCTCCAGAACACTGGCCGTGGATCCCGTAATCAGAATATGGGAATATGAATCTATTCCATCCGGCCATTGCCCGGCCGAAACACGAAACAGCTCATATGGAAACAACAGCAACGGCTCCCAGTAAGTGAGGGGTTGATAAACATCGTCATCAGTGGAATTATCCAAAAACAGAATTCGGTTCATGCGTCGTCCTCATTTCATCGTGCTGTCATGACGCCTAAAAACGGCTGGCATTAGGCGCTTCTTTTAACAGAGCCTGTATATAGCCCGTTTGAATCGATTTATCAATACGGCACCGGAGTTCAATTAATTCTGCCATTCGATAAAAAATCCTTATCGGCTGACGCAGAGCGAATTTGACAGTCTCAAAGACGGTGTTATAGTCATGGTTAACTGAGGGGTCGGGAGTTTTTCCCTGAAGCCTATTTTGCAGCAGGCACGGGCATTTTCAAATGAATTCAGAGCCCCAGGCAGGCGTGTCGAATAACGAGGATAGAAAAGAACCCCGATCCCTATATTAATTTGAAATCTCATCGGGCCAATCAGGGCCGAACACGCAAAAAGGAGGTACGATGGCTGCGGTGGTAAAAAATGAGTCCATCCAAATTGAACGCTACGAGTTGGGTCCCTTTGGTACCAATTCGTATATTATGACCTGTTCAAAAACAGGCGACAGCGTTGTTGTTGATGCACCCGGCGATGCGCCAAAGGTACTCGGTCAATTGCAGCACACGAATCCAAAATATATCCTCATGACCCACAATCATATGGATCATACCGGTGCCCTGGCAGAATTAAAATCAGCACTGAATGTCCCGATTGCAGCCCACGCTGCTGACGCTGACAGGCTACCGATCCCAGCGGATATGCTGCTGGCTGATGGTGAAGGACTTACATTTGGGGATATCCATCTCACGGTCATGCACACCCCGGGGCACACCCCGGGAAGCCTCTGTTTCTATACAAAGGGGTATCTGATATCCGGTGATACATTGTTTCCGGATGGACCCGGTAAAACCGGATCGCCGGCTGACTTCAGGCAAATTTCCGATTCTCTGAAAAATAAAATCTTTGTCCTGCCGGAAGACACACAGATATTTCCCGGTCACGGGGATCACACTGTTTTGGGGAAAGAAAAGCAGGCATTTGAGGCGTTTTTTGCCAGGCCGCACGACCCCAATCTTTGCGGGGATGTCCTCTGGTCAACGTCATAAATTCAGGTTTCAGGTGTCAGTGTTCAGGTCTCAGCATTGATAGAGCTGAAATCCCTTCAGGCAATATACTGGACATTGAAGCCTTATAACTGATTGCTGATTTTGAGAAAAACCTGACTTGGAAACTTACGAATTCCTGACACCTGAAACCTGACCTTGGAGTTACCAGACAATCTCTTCTCGATGAAAGGCTTCCGCCAGATCGAAATCTTCTCCTTCAGCCAGATCCGTGCAGCGCTGTCTTAACCAATCCTCAAGATCCGAAACCTTCATTGATTTTACCTGGCTTTGATGACATTGCAGGGCCGCCAGTTTAAGGTCAAATGTGTCGGTGATGTCGGAAAGATAATTGATATTTTCCGAAGCCCAGAACAACATTTCCTTGACTTTGTGGGGCTGCAATCCCTCCTCGAGCAATTCCGGGTAAGCCAGATGATCTCTGGCATAAGGGAAAACCGCATCGATGGTGACCTGACCGGCAATGCGATGATCCCGGTGCCAGATATAACGACGGTAGGGATCGGCGGTAACGACTGTTTCCGGCCGGTAAAGCCGGATCTTGCGTACAATCTGTTTTCTAAAATCCGGTGTGTCTTCAAGTCCCTGATCCGGATTCTCCAGAAATACCACCTCACGCACTCCCAGAACATCGGCGGCAGCCCGCTGCTCGCTCTGCCGGATTTCGGCCAGTTTATCAGGCTTTATATTCGGGTCGCTGGTTCCTTTGTTTCCGTTGGTGCAAACGACATATACAACCTGTTTTCCTTGTTTTGTCCATCGGGCTACCGTTCCGGCAACTCCGAATTCAGCATCATCCGGGTGGGGAGTTACCACAAGTATATCCGCTTGTTCCGTCACGTTGCGTCTCCTTGCTCTATTTTACTGTTGTATGATCGCTTCCGAATCAATCGGGATTAATAATTTCTAAGCATAAAAATAGCAAATTTTACCTGCAGATCAAATTGCTTTATGCGTATTAGGGATTACCTTTAGACCTAATTGAGCGTTTCAAAAGATAAAAGAACATTTTGCATTGAGAGCTGAACATAAAGCTGATTTCAGTATTTATCAAGTTGATCAATTAAGTTTCGGTTCGCTCGAATACAATCATGATTTTCCGATAGGATTTAATTGTCATGGCCGGTGAATCTTACATAATTCGTAATTATAGTCCCGATGACTTTGACAAATACGTCCGGCTGTGTGTTGAATCCGAACAACTTGAGCCTTCAGGGCGCTTTGTATCCGCACAGGATCTGTCGGATCATCTCGGGCGGCCGAACTTTACACCGCAAAAAGATTTATTCGTCGCCGAATTAAAAGGAAAACTTGTCGGCTACGTCGGCATTACCCTTGAACCCGGAATTCAGCGTGCTTTGCTGGAAGGTCTGGTCCATCCCCTGCATCGGCGCAAAGGCATTGCAGCTGAACTTTTCGCTCACGGCAAGCAGCGAATCAGGGGGGCCGGCATCAAATCAGCCCAAGTCAGCGTTTTAGAGACCAATTCTGCCGCCAAGCAACTGCTGAACCATCTGGCATTCGGCTTCATCCGTTCCTTCTTCGAAATGCGGCTGGATATGAACAGCGTCCAGCTGCCGACCGCCAAGCAGGGCTCCCAGAGCAGCCGCCGGCTAAAGTCAGGTGAAGAACAACTTCTAACCGAAATCCAAAACCGCTGCTTTGCCGATACGTGGGGCTTTAACCCCAACACGACCGAAGAAATTGCCTACCGCCTGAATATGCACGGTCGTTCTCCGGATGATGTTACGCTGACCTTTCTGGGAGGGAAGCCGGTCGGCTATTGCTGGACAATTATCAACGCCGAAGCAAATGCAAAGAGCGAAAAAAGCAAAGCGTTGATCCATATGCTGGGTGTGGATCCGGCCTATCGCCAGCAGGAAATCGGCAAAACCATTTTGTTAAATGGATTGACGGATCTTAAATATAAGGGCATCCAAACTGCAGAACTCACCGTCGACGGCGAAAACCCGGCCGCCTGTTCGCTGTATGAGTCGGTGGGATTTGAGGCGTATGCGAAAACAGAGTGGTATGAGAAAAAATTATAAAAGACAGAATTCTATTGCACGCGAATAAATTCGACCCGACGGTTCAAGGATCGTCCTTTTTCATTTTCGTTCGAAGCAATCGGTTTGATTTCACCGTATCCTTTCAACGTCAGCCGGCTGGATTCGATACCGTGCTCGGCCATCAGGTAGTCTGCGACTGCATTTGCCCGTCTGATTGAAAGGTCCTTATTGTATTCCGTTGTTCCCACACTGTCGGTATGCCCTGCGACAATGAAACTTCCATCGGCAAGCCCGGACTTCAATGCTTTGCCGAATTCGTCGAGCAGCGGATAGGACAGGGGCTGGATTTGATCAGAGTTAAAATCAAAGTTGATGAGTGCGCCCGCTCTGGGGATGAAATCAGAATCCACGATGCTCTGAAGACCTCGCAACCGGTAGCGCTTACCGGCGATGATCTTGTAGACCTTTCCTTTTTCTGAAATGTACTCGACATCCTCAAAAACGGTTCGGCCATCCTTGATGCTCAGCGCTTCAACAATTTCTTGTTCGGTTTTCGGAAAGGTCAGCTCATCTGCATTAACAAATCCGGCGGAAAGCGCCAACAGAGTTGATAAGATGATTAAAAAAGCTGTTTTCATATCACCCTCCTTTGGCCCTTATTCGACCAATGCCAGCGGCAAATCGCCAAAAAGCTCCTTGCGCGAAAGCCAGGGAGTTTGCTCCCCTTCTGTTTCTTGGTCGACATAATTGCTCACAAAATCGACCAGTTCCATAAACTCTACAACACGGTTTTGATTGCTGTCAACCTGTATGACGTTGGGGCCCAATCCCTGAACCAGGGCATAAGTGAATATCCCGTAACCGCCCCCGATATCCGGGCTCTCCATGGAGTACTGCCGCCCTTTGGAAGCGGAAAAGACCATGACCCCGCCGCGACCGCCTGCGAAAAATTGTTGGGCCAGTTGATCATTGGGCACGACGGTCTCGGTTACGATACTGCCGGAATGGCAGGCATCCAGAAACAAGATCACCCGTGCTTTGATTCGGTCGATATACTTCCCCAGCCGACCCCAGCTCAGCCCGCCTTTACGCGGGTCCTCGATATTGCCCGTGGTCGTCAGAAAATAAAACGTTCCATCTCTATCTTTGACACCATGACCCGCCATAAAGATGATGGCCAGGTCATTTTCGCCGACAGCACTCATCGCATCAAACACGTCCATAATGTTTTCGGCAGAGGCGTTTTCGTTGATCAGCAGATTGTATCGCACCTCTCCAAACAGCTTGCCCTCTTGTTGCAATAACGTATCTGTCAGCGCTTTGGCGTCGGTGTGGGCAAATTCCAATTGCCAGCTATTGGGAAGTCCGGGGTACCTGCTGACGCCAATGGCAAAGACATAAAGGTTCGGTTTAGCCAAATCCGCATGCTCACTATCAACATCCAGGTACTTGGGATTACTTGAAAAGCCTTTTTCATCATAGGCAATGGCCGTAATCCGATTGGCTCCCGAAAAAAGCGGAACATCCAGCGATAAATCTTTTTGCTTTGAATTCACCGGTACTTCTAAAGCTGCTTTGCCGTTTACAAAAATACGCACGGTGGTAACCATTTCCGGAGCCGAAGCCGTAAGCTTTAATGGATAAGCCTTGCTAGTCGTTTTTTTAAATGCCATATGCTCGGCCAACTCGATTCGCGGCGGATGGGTCATCACCGGCGCCGGTGTACCGGCTGATAACTGCCCGGCAAGGCGGGCCTTTATAATGTCGGGTCTTTTAAAACGAGATTCAAACTGTTCAAAAGAAAACGTTTCTAAGCCATCGGGCAGCACCCAGTATATCAGCGGTCCCCCTTCGGGGCTGCTGTTATAATATCCATCCGGGACCGTCGCCATCCATTCACCGTTTGAAAAATGATAGAAGCTGGCGATTTCCTGACCGGTAACGAAATTCCACACCCGTATCGAGCCGTCATCACTTCCTGAAAGTACTTTTTTTCCATCCGGACTGATCCCTATGGAAGTGACGGCGTTTGTGTGCCCTTTAAAGACTCGGGTTTCGATGCCGCTCATAATTTTCCATGATCGAATGGTGTTATCCCTGCTGCCGGAAAGGGCATGCCGGCCGTCCGGACTGAATGCCACCGAAGTCACAACGTCTGTATGACCTTTAAAAACTCGAACTGACCTTCCGGTTGATACTCTCCACAACCGCAGGGTATGATCCCAGCTACCGGATAGGGCAAATTTGCCGGCGGGGCTTAACGCAACGGAGGTGACCTCATTTGTATGACGTTCAAACAACCCTTTGAAAATACGATGTTTTTGGCCTTTTTCAATGTTCCAGGCGGCAAGAAGAGAATCGGAGCCACCGGTAAAGGCATACTGTCCATCCGGGCTCAACGCTAGCCCCTGGATGCGGTGCCGGTGTCCATAAAAGTCTTTGGTCGGTCTTCCGGTGGCAATCTCCCATAAATGAAGCTCATAATTTGCACTGCCTGAAATGACAAAACGACCATTTTGACTGAATGCTGCCGAGGTGACTTTGCCCGTATGTCCTCTGAAAACGATGACCTGCCGGCCGGTGGCAATTTCCCAGATGCGCAATGTCTGATCATGGCTGCCGGAAAGGGCGTATTTCCCGTCCGGGCTGAAGGCTACCGCGGTGACAGCGTCCGTATGGCCTTTAAAAACTCTAATGGATCTGCCCGTCGATAAATCCCATAATCTGAAGGAGCCATCGCCGTTGCCGGAGAGGGCCAAATCACCCTTTGGATTGATGGCCACCGACGTGACGGCACTGGTATGTCCCCAAAAGACTCGCACCTGTCGCCGGGTCGATACATCCCACAATCGGATGGTATTGTCTCCGCCGCCTGAGAGCGCGTAACGTCCGTCTGGATTGAAGGCCACCGATGTCACCGCGTATCTGTGCCCCTTTAAAACCTTGATTTTTTTGCCGCTGGAAACTACCCAAATACAAAGGGTTTTATCTTCGCTGCCTGAAAGAACAAAATGCCCGTCCGGCGAAAATTTTACAGAGGTGACAGTGTTGGTATGTCCCTTGAATACCTTAATGACATCACCCGTCGAAACGTTCCACAACCGCATGGTTTGATCTTGGCTGCCTGAGAGCGCCCATTGGCCGTCCGGACTGAAAGCCACCGAAGTGACAAGGTTGGAATGTCCTTTAAATTCCTTGAGATTTTCGCCGCTGGATACATCCCATAAAAGAAGGGAATTATCCCAGCTGCCCGAGAGTGCACGTCGACCATCCGGTGAAAAAACCACCGAAGTGACCGAATTTCTGTGTCCCTTGAATATTCTGACTTCCCGGCCGGTGGACACTTCCCACAATCGCAGCGTATGGTCATCACTTCCGGAAAGCGCATAGCGGCCGTCCGGGCTGAAGGCCACCGATGTCACATGGTGGGCATGGCCGTTGAATACGCGCATTTCTTTACCGGAAGCAACGTCCCACATTCGCAGCGTATAATCTCTGCTGCCGGAAAGGGCACGGGTGCCGTCCGATGAAAAAGCAACGGCGGTAATCGAGCTGCGATGACCTTTAAAGACCCGGATTTCCCTGCCGCTGGCCGTCTCCCACAAGCGCAGGGTGTTATCTTTTCCTCCGGAGAGGATGTAGCCCGCATTTGGATGAAAAGCGACCGCTGTAACCATACGAATATGCCCGGATTGGGAAGCGCTTTTTGGAAAAATTCCTTTCTTTGAAAGGAATTCGCCTCGTTTGGGTGGAACCAATTCCGTCACAGGTTTGTGAGTTTCAGAAGTTTGCGGCTTGCTCTTTAGCGCGGGTGTTTCATCGACTCTTTGTGATAAATCTGCCGGCTTCAATGGTCGCAGGGGGTCTAAAATGGAATTTAGCTGGGAAACCAGCTCCGGGTCGGAAGGATTCGTTTTGGCCACGGCATCCAGAGCCAGGGCGACCCGATCATCGTCAGTGGTTGCAAATACGAAAACATCTACTTTGAAGCTGCCGGTATTGTCTTGGTACCAATATTTTCCGAGTTCGGAGTAAGACCCACTGGTTTTTCCGATAGATTCGCTATGCCAGACCGGTCGCCCTTTGGAGTCGAGATAGCTCCAATCTATGACGCAAAATTTTAGTTCGCCTTTATCTGTGGAGCGAAAGAACCTGAAGCGACCTGTAGGGCCTAATGCCATACGAGAACCTCGCTGGCCGTGCCACTGGATTTTAGTTCCATACCTACCGATTTTCATAGCGAGTTTCCGGTTTGGGCCCTGGGGTGATTTCCAGGTAATTACCCTGCCCGATGCCAGAATCAAGATCCGGTCGCCGGGATTAACGAAGATGTTGCTCCCGGTCCAGGGGGGATGAGCGGCATGCACGATGACGCGTTGATAAGATTTGATCACACCTTTCAGATCAGGCGGTACGAAGGCAGGTTTCGTGCAGCTTAGGGTAAAAGCGGCCAGGCTTGTTGTTAGAAACGCAATCCAATGTAGAGAAAATCGAAGCAAATAAGGCATTCGCTTCACCTATTATTGATGATGAAACTCAAGGATATGCACACAGCCTTCACAGAAGTTTTCCAGCCGTTGACCGATGACCGTAAAGGCATCAGGGCCATTGTTCCAGGGGATTTTTAATGTTTTGTCTGAAGGCGTAACAGCGGACATCCCCCGTCTTTTGAAGTAGCGGTCGAGCTTGTTACGATTGGCCTCAATTTGCGCAGTGTTTTTGTGCTTGACCTCGTGCTTCAAAGCTTTATAAAGCGCCTCAAGCTCCTGATTCCGCTCCGGGGAGGCAATGAAATAGATGCGCTCGGTGCCGACCCGGTTGTCGAGCACAAACGCTTTGTCGGGACTGGGAATAATGTGGGTTTTGTCTTTCTCAACAGGGTTGACATTGTTCAACGATATGCCATTGAAAGTTTTCATCGGAAAAAGCTGAAAAATTTGATTGCTGCTGTCCGCCTGAAAAATGTACACATGGCATTGTTTGTCGGGGATAAAGATGGCTTTGTAATGATCACCGGACCTTAAAACCGCTCCGTTGGTGATTGTTTTAAGCTCTCCCTTCCCTCCCGAACGAAAGACATAATTGATATCGAATGAGAGGGATTCGGATTTTTCACCGGCTTTCTTTACCTGCGCGACAGTTGGGGGATCCTGTTGGGCAGCGACCCCAATGCAGGGAAAAACCCATGGCATTAACAAGAGCGACCATAATATGCGTGGGTACGGCATCTAACCCCTGATATCGTGTAAAATTGGATAAACACTCTCATCGAAGGCGCTTATCTTTGACCGCTAGCATAGTACCCGAGACCCGATCGGGTGTCAATTCAATCAAGATCCGCATCCATTTCTCAATTTTACAACCGCATTTCACGAATAAATCGGATGCCTTTTCTAACTTCTGACACCTGTATGCCCGGCTTTAATTCAATGACTTTAATGGTATCGGTCTTAAGGAAAGGCGTTAATGCTTCAAAATTAATTTCGCCGCTGCCCGGGGCAAGGTGATCATCGAGGCCGACGGCATCGTGCAGATGAATCCCGACGAGCCGATTTTTGTAAGATTGCAGTAACGAATCTTTGGGAATCAGGCCCAGGGTTTCATTAGCATGCGCATGTCCGGTGTCATGCCAGTATCCGAGGGGAGCGCCTTCAAAGGTATCAAAGATAAGCTTGAAATCATGCGGTCCGGGCAGCTCATGATAATGATACCGATTTTCCAGTCCCAGCAGCACGCCCTTTTTTGCAGCAACCGGTACCAGACGGTCCAGGCTGGCCAATAAACGGTCCATATGCTTGGCCTTCAGACGGTTGCGCTCCTCTAATTTGTTGTCAATAAAAGCTTGTGCTTCTGGTGAATCCAGTTGATTCGAATGAACGTAATGATAAAGTCGCTGCATTTCGTGGTTCATTTCCACAACGCCGCAATGCAATACCACCGCCGCCGCACCCAGCTCAGCCGCATGCTCAATGCTTCTAATGGTAAATCGAACGGCATTGCGGCGTTCCTCATCGTCGCAGCTTGAAAGCAGAAACAGATCCCCGCTGCCTTGCGATTCCGGTTTGGACGCTGGAATCGGAAAGTAATTGTGTACGCTGACAACGTTCAGCCCGCATCGCTTGAGCGGGTCCTTCAGCTCTTGATAAAACCCTTCCGAAATACGATAGCTCAGCTCAATTGCGCTGATCCCAAGATTTTTCAGAGCAGCAAGCATTCCTGCGGCGCTTGGCGATCCGCCTGACAGCCAGGATGTCGAAATCGCAAGCATGTCTCACTCCATTAAGATAGAGGGTATCGATTTTTAGTGACCTAAAATGATTATTGCCCAGGCCCGCGTCAAGGCATTCGAGGATTCCCTGAATTTTGCACGCGCCCTATTGAATCCCCTGCGGGGTCCGCGAAGCGGCATTCAACAGGGCGCGTCGCAGCATCTCACATGTGCACTAATTTTATGCCAAATTGTGGTATTACCTTGACACAGGGCAGTCTTTCGTTCAAACTACATCATCACAGCGGGTTCCTGTCTATGAAAAATGCAACCCGGTCATCACCGGATGTCAGTTTTGACCCGCCCTTGAACACAATGCCTTTATGAGAACCGTCCTTCAAAACAGGACATTTTTTGCCTGCCGCGTCGCATTCATCACAGGTGTATTGACGGTACTGATGACTTCAACCTCCCATGCAAACACCTTCGAAGATTTGCGCGCCTGTCTGCCCCAAGAAATCACCGGATGGGCAGCGGTGTCCCAAGATCGTATTTTCGATCCGAAAACGATTTTCAGCTACATCAATGGGGGTGCCGAAGTCTATAAAGCATACAACATGCGGCAATGCCTTTCACGCCGCTACGCGAAAACCGGCGGGCCCGCCATCATATTGGATGTATTTGACATGGGAGCACCGCAAGACGCATTCGGTGTCTTCACCCATGACACAGACGGAAAGGTGGTTGATATCGGCCAGGATGCCCGTTTTCGGTCAGGGTGGCTGAGTTTCTGGAAACACCGCTACTTTGTCTCCCTATACGCCGAAGAGGAAACCGCAGCGGCCGAAAAGGCGGTCAACGCTCTGGGGCGGGCGGTAGCCGCATGCATCCCGGGAAAAGGAGCCAAACCGGACATTTTGCTGAAGCTGCCGGCTGAGGGGTTGGAATCTGAAAATATCCGTTACCTGCATCATCCGACGATTTTGAATTATCATTTTTATTTATCAGATGAAAACATTTTGAACATTTCCCCTGAAACAAAAGCCGTTCTTGCGAATTATCAAAGGGGCAAAGAAACCGCGCGCCTGTTATTGATATCTTATCCGGATAAAAAAAGAGCAAAAAAATCGCGGGACCGTTTTTTAAAGCACTACTTGACGGACGCAGATAAAATGGGGATGGCCGTGCTCGAAGACGGCAAATGGGCGGCGGCTTGTTTGAAAAACCGCCTGCTGGCAATCGTGCTGGAAGCCGACAGCCGCCAGCTGGCAGAACATTTGCTGAAACCGTTTTTATGAACTTTAGAACAGGATTCAACGGGATACCGATATGACGGATAAAAGTAGAATCATCACACGCCGGGATTTTCTGCGCACCGGCTCATGCGTGGTCATGGGGAGCCTGATGGGTCTGCCGATTCTCAACAACGCTTCTGCCGGCCAGACCCCAAAAAGCAAGGTGGTATTGATCCGTGACAGCGCCGCTGTTGACGGTATGAATTTAAAATCCAGCATTTTAGAAGAAATGCTCGATGAGGCCGTCACTACCCTGCTGGGTGATACTGACGTGACGTCGGCCTGGAAGCAGCTCGTGCGCCCCACTGACATTGTCGGCATCAAGAGCAACGTGTGGGGGCCGCTGCCGACGCCGGCGGCTTTAGAAGACGCCATTGCAGCGCGCTTGATGGCGGCCGGCGTCAAAGAGCGCAATATTTCAGTCGACGATCGCGGCATCCGGCGCAATCCTGTTTTTAAAAATTCAACGGCATTGATCAACATCCGCCCCATGCGGACGCACCACTGGTCCGGCCTGGGAACGCTGCTTAAAAATTACATTATGTTTGTCCCGCAACCTTGGGCGTACCACGGCAATGCCTGCGAGAGACTGGCCACCATCTGGCAAAAACCCCACATTAAAAACAAGACCCGAATCAATATTTTGGTCATGCTCACCCCCCTGTTTCACGGCGTGGGACCCCATCATTTCAGTCGACGCCATCTCTGGCCGTATGGCGGCTTGATCGTCAGCACCGATCCGGTGGCTGCCGATGCCACCGGTGCAAGGATTATCCAGTCCAAACGACATGAATACTTCGGCAAAGACAAACCCATCAGTCCGCCGCCCCGGCATATTGAGGCCGCCGATACCCAATTCGGTTTGGGCAACAGCCGCACCGATCGTATTGATCTGATCACCCTCGGCTGGCAGAAAGATCTGTTGATTTAAGCTGTACAGACGCGGGCATCACACGCAGAAGGAGCACATTATGAATTTTAATCAACCCATCACACGGCGGGAATCCATCCGCAAGCTATTGCAAATATCGGGAAGTCTGGCCCTGTCCGGCGCGGCCGCATGGTCCCTTCAGTCGCCGCTCGCTGCCCGGGCCGCAACCGGAAAAAAGAAATTCATGGTCGAAGGCATCGGCCAAACAGAGACGTACGATGTGAAAGAACTGACCCGCAAAACATTTGAGGCGGCCGGCGGAATGAATCGATTTGTCTCAAAGGGAGATGTGGTGGTAATCAAACCGAATATCTCCTGGGCCAGGTCCCCTCAATTTGCCGCCACAACCCATCCGGAGGTTTTGGAAGCCGTTGTGGAACTTTGCCAGGAAGCCGGCGCCAAAAAGGTTCGAATCGCTGATAATACGATTCACGATGCCCGGCGCTGTTTTGCCGTCACCGGTGCCGGGATGGTGGCCAAAAAGACTGGGGCAGATTTGATTTATCCCCGTGCGTCCATGATGCGTGACATGAACCTCCAAGGCAACAAATTGGATGTCTGGCCGGTTTTTGTACCGTTAATTGAAGCCGATTCCTTGATTAATTTGCCAATCGCCAAACACCATTCGCTCAGTACCCTGACGCTGGGTATGAAAAGCTGGATCGGGGGCGTGGACGGCAGCCGCTGGGCGCTGCATCAGGATATCGACATGAGCATTGTGGATCTGGCCCAATTTTTCAAGCCTACCGTAACGCTGATCGATGCCATCCGTGTAATGCGCCGAAATGGGCCTTCGGGCGGCAGTATCTCAGATGTGGCACCGAAAAACGCATTGATTCTGAGTGACGACCCCGTGGCGGCCGATGCCAAAGCCGCCCTGCTGTTTGACCGTAAACCAAAGGATATCGGATTTATTCGGCTGGGCCAAAAATGGGATCTGGGCACCTATGATTTTCAAAAACTCGAGCAGCAAAAGGTCGTTCTGTGAAAGCACGACATCTTGTTTGGCTGAGGCGAATCACCCAGACCGGGCTCCTGTGTTTTTTTCTCTTTCTGCTAGTTGAAAGCCGTCTTCCGCAGGATGTTTACCAGGATT
>JASFTL010000012.1:0-20827 GCA_050053555.1 Desulfobacterales bacterium | reverse complement strand
GTGGGACAGCTGGAATGGGTCCGCAACAAAATCTTAGCCAGCAGTGGTGAGGGAAAAACGATCGTGCACGTATGTATGACCGGTTGCCGGGCATATGGTGCCGCAACAGTAAAAGCGGCGCTGGATGATGAAGTTCGCCAAAATGGATTATCGAAAAAAGTTGAGATTCGCGCCACCGGGTGTCATGGATTTTGCGCCAAAGCACCGGTAATCGCCGTCACACCGCCGGGAATTCAATACCAGGAAGTGAATCCGGAAGATGCCGCCGAAATCGTTGACGTGACGCTTAAGAAGAATCGTTTCATCGATCGACTCGCCTATCAAGATCCGAAAACACAACAGCCGGTGTTTTATCTCAATCAAATCCCATTTTACCAAAAGCAGGAGAAACAGGTGCTCGCTAAATGTGGGCGGATTGATCCAACGCAAATCGAGCATTACATTGCCGCCGGTGGTTACCAAGCACTTGCCCGGGCGCTCTCAAAAAGAACACCCGATCAGATCATCGAGACCGTTACGGCAGCCAAGCTCAGAGGCCGGGGAGGCGCTGGATTTCCCACCGGCCTCAAATGGAAATTTACGCGCACGGCTCAAAATCGTCCCAAATATATTGTTTGCAATGCCGATGAGGGAGACCCGGGGGCGTTTATGGATCGTGCGGTTCTGGAAGGAGATCCCCATTCGGTTCTGGAAGGCATGCTCATCGGCGCCTATGCCATTGGTGCGGACCACGGTTACATATATGTGCGTGAAGAATACCCCATTGCCATCGATCATCTGACGATCGCACTGGAACAGGCCACAGAACTGGGCCTTTTGGGTGAAAATATCATGGGAGCCGGATTCAATTTCAGTCTCTCAATGAAAAAGGGCGCCGGTGCATTTGTTTGCGGGGAGGAAACTGCACTGATGGCCTCCATTGAAGGCAAACGCGGAATGCCCCGGGCCCGTCCACCCTTTCCGGCAGAGGCCGGTATTGATCAAAAACCCACCAACATCAACAATGTGGAAACCTGGGCTAACATTCCCCTGATCATCAACAACGGCGCGGATTGGTACGCTAAGATCGGAACCGAGCAGAGTAAGGGCACAAAAATTTTTTCCCTGGCCGGCAAGGTCGCCAATACCGGATTGGTTGAAGTGCCGATTGGAACGACCATTAAAGATGTTGTATTTGACATCGGCGGTGGAATTCCGGGAGGCAGAACCTTTAAGGCCGTGCAGATGGGCGGGCCGTCAGGCGGATGTGTGCCAAAAGAATATCTAAACATGCCGATTGATTACGATACCCTGCAGCGTATCGGTGCCATCATGGGATCGGGTGGAATGGTGGTGATGGATGAAAACAATTGTATGGTGGAAATAGCCCGATTTTTTCTCAGCTTCACCCAGTCAGAGTCCTGTGGCAAATGCGCACCGTGCCGTTTGGGCACCACTCAGCTGCTCGAAATCCTCACATGCATAACCCTGGGTGAAGGCCGGCTCAGCGATCTTGAAACCATTCAAGAGTTGGGGAAAACCATCACCGAATCTTCCCTATGCGGCCTTGGACAAACTTGCGCCAAACCGGCCCTTTCTACATTGAAATACTTCGCCAAAGAATATGAAGATCATATCTTGGAGCAGCGATGTGCCGGAGCAACCTGTGATACGATGGTGATCTCCGCCTGTCAGCACGCCTGTCCGGCGGGCATTGATGTGCCTAACTATGTGGCTGCCATCGCCGAAGGCCAATATGAACGGGCTGTGGAAATCATCCGGGAACGAAATCCGTTTCCGGCCGTATGCGGCCGCATCTGCATACACCCCTGTGAGTATAAATGCCGACGGGGTGAGTTGGATTCTCCGGTCGCCATTCGGGCACTCAAGCGGTTTGCTTCCGAGTGGTATTTTGAAAATATCGGTCCCAAACGCAACCCGTTTCCCAACACCCAAAAAGAGAAAGTGGCGATCGTCGGAGCGGGGCCGGCCGGATTAACCTGTGCCTACTTTCTGGCTAAAATGGGATATAAAACAACCGTTTTTGAAGCCCAGCCGGTCGGCGGCGGCATGCTGGGAATTGCCGTACCGGAATTTCGTCTGCCTCGTACGGTCATCGAAGCGGAAATTGAATATATTAAAAACTGCGGTGTCGATATATTTTATAACTCGCCTGTCGACGCCACCCATACGGTTAATGATCTGCTGGCGGAAGGGTATAATGCAGTGTTTATTGCTCCGGGAGCGCAAGCCAGCATGCGCAGCGGCATCGTCGGGGAAGACGAGGGACTTCAGGGTCTTCATTATGGCCTTAAATTTTTGACCGACATTCGAACCGGTCAGGACATTCCGCTGAAAGGCAAGGTGATCGTGATCGGCGGCGGCAATGTGGCCATCGATGCTGCCCGAACGGCTTTGCGGATGGGCGCAGCGGATGTGCAAATTTTTTACCGCCGCAGCAGAGAAGAAATGCCTGCCTGGGAAAAAGACATCGAAGAAGCCCTTGATGAGGGCATCGGGTTAAACCTGCATTGGGCACCCAAGCGAATTCTGCAGCGAGAAGGTAAAGTCACTGGTATGGAATTCCTTCGAAGCCAAACGATTTACGACGATGACGGCCGCGCCCGTGTGAGTGTCGATGAGGATGCCAACCAGGTCGTCGACACCGATGTGGTGATCATGTCGATCGGACAGGCCCCGGATGCCTCCTTTTTATCCAAAGACAGCCAGATTGAACGATCATTGTGGGGTAGCCTGGAAGTCGATGGAAATACGCTGGCAACGAATATTGAAGGGATTTTTTCCGGAGGAGATTTTATTACCGGCCCCAGCACGGTGATCCAGGCAATCGCCTCTGGAAGACGCGCCGCCATTGCCATCAACAAATACCTAGAGGGTGACCGCAGCCCGGTTGAAATATTGGACGAAAAGACCACTATGGAATCGAAAGCCGGCTTGGCGCTGGATGATGAGACCGCGAAAGATCAGCCCAGGGTCGAGATCGAGCTCGAAAATCCGGAAGATCGGGCAAAAGACTTCCGCGAAGTAGAAAAAGGATATGCCGGACGCAAAGAGGCCCACCGTGAAGCCAAGCGATGTCTCCGATGCGACCTGGAAAAAGAGAGGAGTTAAATATGATCAGGTCCATAACCCAAACAAAATCAGAACAAGAGATCGAACGCCTGCTCAAAGGGTTTAACCGGATTTTTATCGTCGGGTGTGGAACGTGCGTTACGTTAACGCGCACCGGCGGAGAACCGGAAGTTCAGGCGATGAAAGAGACGCTTTCAGAAAAAGGCAGACTGATTACCGGCCACACCGTGGTTCCGGTGGCCTGTGACAATTTAACCCGCGAGTTTTTAAGTGAATTTGGCGAACAAATCGACCAGGCCGATGCCCTGCTGATCATGACCTGTGCTTTTGGTGTACAAACCATTGCCCGGCAGTTAAAAAAAATGGTGGTCCCGGCCTTGGATACCCTGTTTATCGGCAAGGAAACCGCCGTGGGCTTATTTGATGAGATCTGTACCCAGTGCGGTACATGCATCATCGGAGAAACCGGCGGCATCTGCCCGGTGACCAACTGTCACAAAGGCCTGGTCAACGGGCCCTGCGGTGGCACCAACCACGGTAAATGTGAAATTGACGTTGACAAAGACTGCGTCTGGACATTGATTTACAACCGCCTGCAGGAATTGGGGCGACTGGATTCCATGCGAAGATATCAAAAACCCCGCAATCATCAGGGAGAACCCAAGCCGGGGAAATTTAAGTTGGAAGCAACTTAAATTTGGTTAATGGTTATTGGTTGATTGGTTAATTCGTAAAAAGAATAGATAAATGAATTATCGCAATTTTATGATTGATCATAATAGAAAGGAAGTTTGAGATGCCAACGAAATTCAAAGAGGCTTTGAATTCCGGTAAATTTGTGGTCACCAGCGAGGTTGCGCCTCCCAAAGGGACCAACCTTGATAAATTTCTGCACCATATTGACCTTTTAAAAGATAAGGTCGACGCCATGAATGTCACCGACCATCAGAGTTCGGTGATGCGCTATCCGTCTCTGGGCGGCTGTCTTAAGGTCAAAGAGCATGGGGGAGAAGTCATTTTGCAGATGACCTGCCGGGACCGCAATCGGCTTGCACTGCAGGCCGATCTTCTATTTGCATCCTATATGGGAATTCAAAACGTTTTGTGTTTAACCGGTGACTCGATCGTCCTGGGTGATCACAAGGACGCCAAAAGCGTTTTTGATCTGGATTCCAGCCAGCTTCTGGAAACCATCCGTATCTTAGAGAATGGTAAAGATTTAGGCGGCAACGACCTGGACGGTGCGGTTTCATTCTGTGCCGGTGCCATCGTAACGCCTGAGGCTGATCCGCTTGAACCGCAGCTGATTAAGTTTGAGAAAAAGATCGATGCCGGAGCCGAGTTTATTCAGACTCAGGCGGTTTATGATCTGAATAAATTCAAAGAATTTATGGATTATGCCCGGCAGTTTAATGTCAAAATTCTGGCAGGCATCATTCTACTAACATCCGCCCCCATGGCTCGTTTCATGAATAAAAATATCGCCGGGGTATTCGTCCCTCAGAATTTGATCGATGAATTGGCCTCGGCACCCAAAGGACAAGCCATCACCAAAGGCATTGAAATCGCCGGCCGTATGATCAATCGTATTCATGAAGAAAAGATGTGTGACGGTGTTCACATCATGGCCATCGGCAAAGAGGAATTGGTGCCGGATATAATGCAAGCCGCAGGCTTAGGTCAATAAACCGGATTTATCACTGCCATATTTTGCCCGACAACTGTATTGTTCGTCGTCGAAAGTCGCTTACTTACTTATCGTACGCTGCGCTCGTTCACCTCCTCACTGGGTTGATGAGCCCCTTAATTTATATAAGATAAGATGCGAAATCCCGCCGTTTTATGGCGGGATTGTCGAACGAAATCTGTGGTTCTAAACTCGGTTTTGCATTTACAATTTTTTTCTAATGCTCGCCGCAAATAGTTACGCTCCGAAACCTCTTTGCACTTCAGCCACTTTTCTGCTATTTAAAGCCAGACTGCGAAACCCACACGCCATTCACAAACGAATAGATGATCACAAAAATAAAACACATAAAATCAATGGGCATCGGTCTGTTGATACTTTTGCTGATAATGGCAGGCGTTCCAGCAAATCTGTCTGCGCAAAGTACGCGATCACTCATTTCGCTGAAGGTTGCACTGTTGCCCATTTTAGATACCCTGCCCTTCCATGCGGCCCAGGCAAAGGGCTATTTTGACCGGTATGGTGTAACGGTCACAGCCGTACCGGTAGGCAGCGGCCTGGAAAGAGATCAACTCATGCAGTCCGGTGCCATTGACGGCATGCTTAACGAAATGGGCACAACGGCCAATTTTAATCGGGACCAAGTCCAGGTCCGGGTTATTTTATCTGCCCGCAAAGCCTATCCGCATTATCCTTTATTTCGCGTTTTATCGGCACCCGGCAGCGGCTTATCTTCCCCGGCGGATCTGAAAGGCATCCCGATCGGCGTCTCCAAAAATACGATCATTGAATATGTAACGGACCGATTGCTGGCGGCCAATGGGTTAACTCCGAATCAAATTGCCAAAAAATCCGTTCCGGTCATTCCCGAACGCTTTCAATTATTATTACAGGGCCAGTTAAAAGCCGCCACCCTGCCGGATCCGTTGGCCAAAAGCGCTCTACAAGCCGGCGCCGGTGCAGTGATCGACGACTCAACCCATCCACAATACAGCGTCAGTGTGTTGAGCTTCACCATTCAGGCGTTAAAAGTCAAAGCCGATGCCGTTCGTGGGTTTATAAAGGCTTGGAATCAAGCTGCGCAGGATATCAACGCCGATCCTGAATCATATCGCAGCCTTTTACTTCAAAAAATTCGGGTGCCTAAAAACATTCAGCAAACATACCGTATTCCTCCTTTCCCCTTTCGGGAAATACCCAGCGCCGAACAATGGGCAGATGTGATGAACTGGATGGTGTCAAAAGGACTGCTAAAAGCACCGCTTCCATATAAAGAATCCATTACCACCCAGTTCCTGCGATGAGGGAGTAAATAAGCACCTGAATATTGCAAAATTCAAGAAAAACTCTGTCCGATGATTGCCATCAACGATTTAACTTTTGCCTACAGCGGGCAACCGCCCATTTTTCAAGCGTACAGTTTGCATGTCGGGCGCGGTGAAGCACTTTCAATCATCGGACCTTCGGGCTGCGGCAAAACAACCCTCCTATATTTGCTGGCCGGCTTGCGCCGCCCACAATCCGGCAGCATTATGATCGAGCGTAAACCGATTTTCCGCCCTCGTCCCCGCAGTGGCTTAGTTCTACAGGATCACGGCTTATTGCCCTGGCAAACGGTACAAGAAAATGCCCGCCTGGGTCTTACCATCTGGGGATTTTACGGATCCGACGGCAGGCACGCACCGGCCGACGAGCAGCTCGATCCCAAGCAAGCCGATCAACGGGTCGACGACTGGCTCAAAAAACTGAAAATCATGAGTCTAAGGGATCATTATCCGCTGCAGCTATCCCGCGGGCAGCGCCAACGCACGGCCATCGCGCGTACGTTGGCCATGAAACCGGATTTGCTTTTGATGGATGAACCCTTTTCAGCCTTGGATGCACCCACCCGCGAGGATCTGCAGAACTTCATCATCACCTTACACAATGAATCGGATTTAACCTATGTGATTGTCACACATGACATTGAGGTCGCCGTTGCCATGGGCAGAAAAATATTGGTATTACAGAAAGGCTGTAATCGAAAAGCCCAAATGATGGATAATGCCTGTGCCGGATTCCCTAAAGGCCGGATACAGGGTGAATTTCAACAGAAATGTGATGATTTACACAAGTTACTGGGAACAATGACATGAAGCGCAGGCCAGATATACGCGCAGCTTTTATCGGACTGTTGATGTTTTTTGGCATCTGGCAAGTGCTGGCCTGGATCATCCAACGATCCATCATGCCCTCTCCGCTTCAGGTGCTGCCGATATTCGGCGCTTCTTTATTCGGCGACCTGGGGGTTCATTTGCTGGCCAGCACGGCCCGAGTGTTGGCTGCCATCGGAGCGGCGGTTGTCACCGCAGTGCCCATCGGATTGGGTCTGGGTCAGCTCCCCAAAGTCAATCGCATCTTTGCACCCCTGATTGCCATTGTCTATCCGATCCCGAAAATTGTATTTTTACCGGTCATCTATGTTCTAATAGGCATCACCGATATTTCTAAAATTTTTTTGATTGCGATTATTATCTTTTTCCAGATACTGGTCGTTGTCAGAGATGAAGCCGCAAATCTGCATCCGGAATTAATCTTGTCGGTGCGTTCGTTGGGCGCCGGTCGGCGGGCTTTATTCCGATATGTTTACTTTCCGGCATCCTTGCCGGCGGTGCTGACGGCGCTGCGTGTATCTGTCGGAACCGCCATCGCGGTGCTGTTTATCGCCGAGCAGTCTTTAACCAATTACGGTTTGGGATATTATATTGTCGTCGAAACTTACCAGGTGCTGAGATATCCTGAGATGTATGCCGGTATCCTGGCCATGAGCCTGCTGGGCCTGGCCCTGTATTTTGTTATTTACAATCTGGAACTGAAAGTAAACCGCTACCGGGCGGAAGAACAAAATTAAACGCCAGCTATTCTTGAACCGCAGAACCGCAGAATCCGCCTGATGCGGACAGAATATCGAAGTAAGATACATGATCTCCAGATCTATAAAATTCTGCGGTTGGATATTCCTTGTTCGACATTCGATATTCTAATCTAACAGATGACCAATAAAGAGGCTGAAAATAAACCGAAGGCGGGTGCCTGGATACTGGCGGTCCGGCCGCGAACATTACCAGCCGCGATTGGGCCGGTTATACTGGGCACAGCCACGGCAATTGCCGATAAGCATTTCGCGTGGCTTCCAGCTGCAGCCGCGTTAATGGTGGCATTACTCCTGCAAATCGGCGTTAATCTGGCAAATGATTATTTCGATTATGTGAAGGGTATTGATACACAAGATCGCCTGGGGCCGCCCCGGGTGACCCAAAGCGGACTTATTCCGGCAAAACAGGTAAAAAGCGGGATGCTCCTCGCAATAGGCCTGAGCCTCGTACCGGGTCTTTACCTGCTAATCGTGGGTGGCTGGCCTGTTTTCCTGATCGGAATTGCCTGTATCTGCGCAGTGTTCGCCTATAGCGGCGGGCCCTTTCCGCTGGCCTCTCACGGACTCGGTGATCTATTTGTTTTTATGTTTTTCGGCCTGGTGGCCGTCTGCGGCACGTATTACGTTCAAGCCCTGCATCTAACACCAATGGTCTGGTTAATGGGCGCGATCGAAGGGCTTCTGATCACGGCTATTCTGGTCGTCAATAATCTGAGGGATATCCATACCGATCGCCAAACCGGCAAACGCACCCTGGCGGTCATTGTTGGTGAACGCGGATCCAGAATAGAGTATGTGCTGCTGCTTGGGGGTGCATATGCCATGCCCATCATTCTATGGTTGAGCGGACGGATGTCAGCATGGGTGCTCTTGCCGCTGATCTCGATGCCGCCGGCTCTTTCTTTGACGCGCCTTATCTGGAAAAATCCAGGCGATCCCATATTAAATCAAGCCCTTGCAAAAACCGCCAATCTCGCACTGGTCTATAGCCTACTTTTAGCGATCGGATTAATCCTTTGAAAATCCAATGGATTATAGCCCCATCGCGAAACTTTTACCCTTGACAAAGGTAACCACTTCCATTTTAATACAAGCTCCATTTCCAGCCCAAAACTGCTGCAAACGGCCTCTCAAATTGCCATTGAGCGTAATGGCAAAGTAGATTCGGCAGGCCCTGGGGGAAGTGAGTCTAAATCCATGTCTCAAAAACCGTTAACGCCTGATCATCAATTTTTGGAACGGATCGAAGCTTCCGGACCCTATCTGGCCGGCGCATGTTATCAATGTCGCAAGTGTACCAACGGCTGTCCGGTCACCTTTGCCATGGATCTCAAACCGGACGAAGTGATTCGCCTGGTAATCGTCGGGCAACCGCAAACCGTACTGAGCTGCCATACGATCTGGGTATGTTCCGCATGCGAAACGTGCACCACACGTTGTCCGAACGATGTTAAAATTGCCGAACTCATGGATTGTCTCAAAGAAATGGCTGTGCAAAAAGGCATATCCTGTCCCCAACCTCAAATCCTGACGCTGCACGATGCCTTCTTAAAAGATGTAAAGAGATGGGGCCGGGTATTTGAGACAGCCTTTCTTGCGGAATATCTGGTTCGAAGCGGCGAGTTCCGGCGGTTGTGGCAGGCGCGCACCTGGCATGATGAAATCAAGCTGGGCTGGCAGATGAGTCTTAGAAGACGATTTCCAATGCTTCCCAAAACCATCAGAGGGAAAAAAGAGGTTCGCAAGATACTGCGTCGTCATAAAAAGAGATCGAATCCGCTATGAAGGTCGCCTATTACCCTGGATGTTCTTTGGAAGGAACCGCAAAAGATTATGCTGAATCGATTATGGGGGTTTGCGCTTCCCTGGACATTCAATTAGAAGAAATTCCGGATTGGAATTGTTGCGGAGCAACCGCCGCCCACAGCATTGATCACCGGGCAAGCATCGAGCTGGCCGGTCGAACGATGAATTTAGCGGCCAGGCTGCCGCATACGGATATGCTTGTTCCCTGCCCCATGTGTTTCAATCGACTCAAAACGGCCGCCTGGACACTCAATCAAGATACCCAAAATCGCTACGGTATGCACCTGGAAGGCTCCCTGCCAAAAGTATGGGATCTGGCGAATTTTCTGGCCACCGGACCCATGCTAAAAACAATGACCAAAAACATCAGTAAGCCGCTGGAGGGATTAAAGGTGGTGAGTTACTACGGCTGTATGGCAAACCGCCCGCCGGAGATCACCGAAGCAACCGACTTTGAAAATCCCCAGGCGCTGGATCGCATCATTCAAAATCTGGGCGCCACGGCGATCCCCTGGGCTTTCAAGACCGACTGTTGTGGCGCCAGTCAGGTGCTTTCGCGCCCGGACATTGTTTCGCACCTGGTGGGAAAGCTGTATGATATGGCTCAGCGGGTCGGCGCCCAGGCCATTGTCGTATCCTGCCAGATGTGTCAGGCCAACCTGGATATGCATCAGGAAAAAATCGGGGCGGATTGGGGAAAGCGGTTTTCGTTTCCGGTCTATTATTTTAGCGAGCTGATCGGACTGGCGCATGATGTCCCCGGAGTTAAAAAATGGCTCGCACGCCATATCACAGATCCCTTTTCTCTTCTCAAGCAGCTCAATCTCTGGAATAGCCCATGACCCAAAAGCGATCAACACCACATACAGAAAAAACCGGATCCATCGCCATTATTGGCAGCGGCATTGCGGGTATCCAGACGGCTTTAGATATTGCCAATTCAGGCTTTAGGGTGCATCTGGTCGAAGAAAAGGCCAATGTGGGTGGCGTCATGGCCCAGCTGGATAAAACCTTTCCCACCAATGATTGCTCTTCTTGCATGCTGGGCCCCAAGCTTGCGGCATTGGCCCATCATCCCAATATTGATATTTATGCGTATACCGATGTTCTCAGTTTAGACGGCGAGCCGGGCCGATTTCAATTAACCCTTAAAAAGAAAGCCCGCGCCGTAGATCCGGAAAGGTGCGTGGCCTGCAACATCTGCGCCGAGAAGTGTCCGCAAAACGTTTCCGATCCATTCAATTTAAATTTAAATCAGCGCAAAGCGATTTATATCCCCTATCCTCAAGCAGTGCCTCTTGTTTACACAATTGATAAGGAACACTGCACCTATTTCACAAAAGGAACGTGTCGCGTCTGCGAAAAGGTTTGTAAAAATAAGGCGGTCATTTTTGACCAGGAAGATGAAATCGTCACATTGGATACCGGGGCGCTGATTTTGGCCGGCGGATTTGAACCTTTTGATGCGCGCCGCAAAGGAGAATATGGCTACGGACAGTGGCCCAATGTCATCACCAGTCTGGAATACGAGCGCATACTTTCGGCAGCCGGCCCTTTCCGGGGCCACATCCACCGCCTTTCCGACGGTAAAATTCCTCGCCGTATCGCCTGGATCCAGTGTGTGGGATCGCGTGACCACCATATCGGGAACGATTTTTGTTCTGCCGTTTGCTGCATGTCCGCCACCAAGCAGGCCATGATCACCAAAGAAAATTCCCGCGACATCGATACCCGCATTTTTTTCATTGATATTCGGGCCCACGGAAAAGGGTTTGATCGGTTTTACGAAAGGTCCGAATCAGAAAATGACGTGCGCTATGTGCGCTCCTTGATATCCAGAGTGATTCCAAACCCCGAAGATGATACCCTGAGCATTTCTTACGTCGGACCGGATCATCACCTCCAGCAAGAAACTTATGATATGGTCGTTCTTTCCGTCGGTCTTTGCCCGAATACTTCTACGGCGCAATTGGCAGAGCGCATCGGTCTATCCTTAAATGAGTATGGTTTCTGCGCCTCCGAACCGCTGGACGTCGTCGCAACTTCAAAGCCCGGCATCTATGTCTGTGGCGCCGCTCAGGGGCCCAAAGATATTCCGGACGCCGTCCAACAGGGCAGCAGCGCAGCAGCTCATGCGACAGCCCTGCTGGCCGAGACGAGAGGCGCATTGGTGTCGGCGCCGCCCGCCCGTACCGAACGCAACGTCAGCGGAGAAGAACCTTGCATTGGTGTTTTTGTCTGTCATTGCGGTATCAATATTGCCGGTGTGGTTGATGTGGAAGCGGTTGCCGAGTTTGCCGGCATCCTGCCGAACGTAAAATATGCAACCCACTGCATGTTTGCCTGTTCCACCGACCAACTCCAGGAAATTAAACGGGCAATTCGAGAGCATCATCTCAATCGGGTCGTGGTGGCATCCTGCACACCTCGAACCCATGAGCCGCTTTTTCGCAACACCCTGCGAGAAGCCGGCCTCAATCCCTATCTCTTTGAACTCGCCAATATTCGCGAGCAGGATGCCTGGGTGCATCAGGCAGAGCCGGAAGCGGCAACGCGTAAGGCGAAAGACCTGATACGAATGTCTGTTTCCCGCGCCCGTCTTTTAGCGCCGCTTTACGAAACTTCTCATCCGGTGGTGCCCGCGGCCCTGGTCATCGGCGGCGGTCTCGCCGGTCTTCGCGCCGCTCTATCCTTTGCAGAACAGGGGTTCAAGGCCATGCTGATGGAACGATCCGCAGAATTAGGCGGCAATGCCCGCACGCTTTATTACACCGAAGACGGTGCCAATCCGGCACAATATGTTCGAGATCTGATCCAGAAAGTTGAAAATCAACCCCTGATTACCGTTTACAAAGAAGCACAGGTGGTATCCATTGCCGGAAGTTGCGGCAACTTTACGTCTCATATATCGGTCAAAGATCAGTCCCAATCCATCTCGCATGGTGTTGTGGTTGTCGCGACGGGTGGGCAGGAGTATAGACCCACTGAATATCTTTACGGCCAGCATGCCGGGGTCATTACTCAGAAAGAATTCGAAGACCTGCTCAATTCAGCGCCTGATAAAGCCAAGCAGCTGCAGCGGGTGGCGATGATTCAATGCGTTGGTTCGCGGGAACCCGAAAATCTTTATTGCAGCCGGGTGTGCTGCACGGCTGCCATCAAAAACAGTTTAAAGTTAAAAAGCATTCACCCGAATGCCCAGATATCGGTCCTGTACCGGGACATTCGCACCTATGGCTTTAAGGAAGCTTACTATTCCGAGGCCCGCCGGCAGGGTGTTCGTTTTTATCGATTTGAGCTTGACCGCAAGCCCCGGGTTAATGGCCAAGGCGACATGCTCATGGTTTCGGTTTTTGATGCACACTTACAGGCGACGGTTCAACTGCAAGCCGATCTGCTGGTATTGAGTGCCGCCATTCGTCCCAGGGAAGAAAATCTTCAGCTGGCCGGAGCAATGCGGCTGCCTGTGGATGAAGATGGATTTTTTATGGAAGCCCATCCGAAACTCAGGCCGCTAGATTTTGCGACACCGGGCTTTTATCTGTGCGGTCTGGCACAAGGCCCTAAATTTGCCAACGAAAGCATCGTACAGGCGCGTGGTGCCGTTTCCCGGGCAGTCACTGTGCTTTCCAAAAAAGAAATTGTCGCTGAGGGCATGATCAATCGCGTGGATGCCGAACTTTGCCGGGCGTGCGGTGAATGCGAAAAGGCCTGCTGTTTTGAGGCCATCGAGGTCACGCAGGTCGCCGAAGGCCGGCAGCAGGCTAAGGTAACAGAGGCACTCTGCACCGGCTGCGGGATCTGCAATGTCGCCTGCCCAACCGGAGCGGCCTCCTTGTCGCACTTCAAGGATGAGCAGATCAATACGATGATTGAAGATTGAAGAAAAGATCAGCCACTAAGACACCAAGACACAAAAAAAGAATATGAAATTTAAACGATTATCAAAAAGAGAGGAATCTATAGCTGAAAAAATTGTAGATGCGGCATTTACTGTACATAAGATTTTAGGGCCGGGTTTGCTTGAAAAAGTTTATGAAGTTTGTTTTTGCCACGAGCTATCTAAACGCAAATTAAAATATCAAAGACAGGTTGACCTGCCGATTACATACGATGGAATGATCTTTGATGAGGGATTGCGCTTAGATGTTCTCGTAGAAGAGCTCATTATATGCGAACTTAAAGCTGTTGACGAAATGAATCCTGTGTGGAAAGCATAAATACTGAGTCACTTAAGGCTAACTGGTAAGCGTCTTGGTTTTCTTATCAATTTTAACGTGCCGCTTATAAAAAACGGCATCAAAAGAATTATATTATAACCTTTGCGGCTTAGTGACTTAGTGGCTAAACTATTCGTCAGTATTCAATATTCAATTTTTTGGGGAATACCGATGCCTTCTGATGAACAACCTCAAATCTTGGCTTTTGTGTGCAACTGGTGTGCTTACGCCGGCGCCGATCTGGCAGGCGTTTCCCGCATCCAGTATCCACCCCATGTGCGCCTGATCCGTGTGATGTGTACCGGCAGAGTCAACCACGGATTTTTGCTAAAAGCGTTCCTTAAAGGGGCAGACGGCTTACTGGTATCCGGCTGACACATCGGCGACTGTCATTACCTGGAAGGTAATGTGAGGTGTCAGACGGTGATTGAAGAAACCTGGGAAATCCTCAGGTTGCTGGGGATCGATGAACGCCGCCTGCGCTTAAAATGGATTTCCGCATCCGAGGGGGCTGCGTTTGCCGAAGAAATCCACGATTTTGTTCAACTGCTCAAAACACTGGGGGAAAATCCCTTGAGAAAGAATTGACTATTGGAGATTTGCCACGAAGACACAAAGGCATAAAAAAGAAATACGAAGTTTAAACTTTTGTGAATAAGACAAGAATCTACAGAATTATATTATATGATCTTCGTGGCTTTGTGTCTTTGTGGCTGAACTACTAGTCAACATTCTATAAGTTAAGGATATGGATAAGCCAGCGCATCTGACCCAAAAACAAATCGACTACTGCATGGAATGCGGCCTGTGCACCGGAAGCTGCCCCATCAGCCGTGAACTTTCTAAATTTTCACCGCGACAGATGATCAAACAGTCCGTGCTGGATCCGGAAGGCGGCCTGGTGATGAACCGCGAAATCTGGGCCTGCCTGAGTTGTGCGGCCTGCAGCGAACGCTGTCCGGTAGAAATCGATTTCCCTGAGTTCATCAGTGGCCACCGTGAGGAAGCCCGCAAGGCCGGCAATTATCCTCAAGAAAGTCACCACGGCATCCTCCAGGCCGTCGCCGGTCTGCAAACCTTTGATTTAAAACAGCAGCGCACCCAGTGGGCCCATGAAGCGGGGGCTTTTGGTGATACCGGGGAATATTTTTATTTTGTGGGCTGTCTACCGTTCTTTGACGTGACCTTCCGGTATATGAACCTGTCTCCCCTTGAGAACGCGCGCAGTGTGCTCGGCTTGCTGAATAAAATGGGGATCGAGCCCGCCATCAGCAATCATGAACGCTGTTGCGGACACGATGCGTTGTGGTGTGGAGACCAGACCACCTTCCGCAAGCTGGCCGGATGGAATCTTGAAGTGATCAAGTCTTCCGGTGCCAAAACCGTGCTTTTCAGCTGCCCGGAGGGTTATGTCACTTTTAAAAAATATTATCCCAAATATTTTGGCAAGCTTACCTTTGACGTCCTGCATTTGACGGAATTTCTGGCTCGCGAACTGCCCAACGCCGGTCTGTCATTTCAGACCACGGCGAAAGAAACCATTACGTATCACGATCCCTGCCGGTTGGGTCGTCTGGCGGGAATTTACCAACCGCCCCGTCAGCTTTTGGAATCGCTTCCGAATACCCAACTGGTGGAAATGGAGCGCAATCACCAAAATGCGCTTTGCTGCGGGACCAGCGCCTGGATGGAGTGCTCGAGCTATTCAAAAGCCATTCAAGTGGAGCGCATGCAGGAAGCGGTCCAGACCGGAGCGCAAACGCTTATTACAGCCTGCCCCAAGTGCCAGATTCATTTTGCGTGTGCGCAGAGCAATACGGAATCAAATCTAAAGATAATCGATCTCTATACCTACCTCAAAAAACGGCTGACGGCCGTATAAATCCGAAATATACAGGGTCCAGAATCAACAAATTTTGCGCTTTGAAGGCAATCCCGCCGACGTTGATATCAGCCCGACGGGCGCATAGAGGAATTATTGTTTGTCTTGGATATTATTTTTGAAGTCAGATGCGGATAAAGGAATTCACCGCTCCGAAAGCCGTGGCGATGGCAAGGCCGGCACCGCATTTCATACGCTTCCAGTCATTGTGGGCCAGTATGGAACCGGCGGCAAAAAGGGTTTCAAAAGCCGGGCACCCTGAATCATCCAGGGGGCGAAAGGTGTCATCAATTTCCAGGCCGGCCTGATTGATTAAATGTCCCCGGGGGTCTAAAAAGTTTCGGCGATGCCAATCACGCCTGCTGTCGGGTTGGAAAACCGGCAAGTCAAAGATCGTTTCGCTGATGCGCTTGCGGTCGGCATGCAGGCCGCCTCCGATAAATCGACCGCTGGCCAGAATGACTGCCCGGGAGTGAACGATGTGCTCGACATCATCTCTGCCGATATGGGTTTCAAATATCCCGGTGGCCGGTTGCCGGACCTTTAACGCCCGGGTTAAAGAAAAGTATTGAACGCCTTTCGGTCGCAGCCCCCTTTCAAACGCTTCCTTGAACCGCAGTCCGGGGACCGAGGGGGGGATGGTGGGAATCTCAAAAAGCGGTACACCGATCAACTCCTCCAGGTGAGATATCACCTCATGCGTTCGATACAGCCCTAAAATGGCCGGCAGTCCGATGATCTTTGATGTTTTTACGAGCGGGGCCAAGACCTGTGCAAACTTCTCCCGATTGTGGGGCAGCAGCAAGGCATTGGCCATATGTTCCGTATACACCTCGTTTAAATGGTCCATACCCGGAAATGAGATCCGGGCGAAACGTAACTTAGACCATCGAGCGCGTAAGGCGGCTGCAATCTGGCGGGCGCTGAATCCCTTCAAACCCCGGATATCGACGATCAGACAGGCCGGCTTTTCTTCCAGGGCCTTGACTCCGTTCCACATGGTATGCGGGACCGCGTAGGTGGATTTTATGGTGCCCAGCGAAGTCAGGACACGGCTGTTATGATTCAGCCGCCGGTGATAGCGGAGCCCGCTTTCCTCCAAAAAGGTCAGGGTCTCATCAAATGCGGCCTTGATGTCCTCTTGCTTCAGCCGCGCATAGGGGTGATGGGGGTTGTCCCGTACCAGAGCATCTATCGCGGCCCATGGATCGCTCCACGGCCGCTTTTCATTGATCGGATATACGCCCAGCAGATCCAGCAAACCGCTGGCAAAAATAATTTCACCGGTATGACCCACCTGGGTAACAGATAGGCCTCGGGTGGCCGCAAAAAGGGTCGCCGCCATGCCCGCCAGGCCGGTTCCGATCACGCAAACATCACATTTGATGGGTTCCGCATCCGTCATTGGTGCCATGGATCCTTACATAAAAAAGTTCCGCCGTGGGCGGTTCAGGTGTCAGGTTTCAGGTTTCAGAAAAAGATGAAATATTGCGGAATTTGATAATATTCAATGTCATCAGGTTCATTATCCTGACACCTGACACCCGAAACCTGAAATCTACCGTTTGGTTACAGCTCCAACCCAAACAATCCACAATGCAGCGCTTCCAGAAGTTCTGACTGAACCAGCTGCTTGTCCCAGAGCGTCGGATATTGTCCATGCCAGCGTTTGGTTAGAAACGCTTTTAGGTTGGTTAAGCTCTGTTCGGGCTTCAATTCGCCCTGGTCATACAAATAAGCGGTCACGCGTACACCGCAAAACGTGCCCTGACAGGCGCCTTTACCAATTCGGCTGCGCAGGGCGATGGCCTTAAGGTCCGGTTGACCGTCCTGCTGACGAATAGCGTCAACAATAGAATCCACCGCGCTTTTGGGCACCATTTCACATTCGCAGAGCAAGATGTCTTCCGGCTCATGTTTTTGCATCCACAATTTGGGTGCCAATCCCGGTTCAGTCCATTTACCGGGTTGCGTTTCCGGCAGCGGTTCTGTTCTCGTAAGACAGGGTTTGGATACGCCCAAGCGGCTGCAGACCAGATCAGCTGTTTTTTCCGCCATTAAGCGGTAGGTGGTCAGCTTGCCCCCGGAAATCGTCGCAAAGTTTTCAAGGCTGTCTTCAGCATGATCGATGAGCACAAACCCCCGACTGATATCACGGTCATCGCCGGCAGACTTCGATCCAACCAGCGGCCGGACACCCGCATAAGCCCGAATGTATCGGGCCGTTTCCAGAGCCGGGATCATCTTGACGGCTTCAGCCACCATGGCATCGACCTCTTCAACAGTGGGATAAACCTGATCCAGATTGTCTATGCGAATTGAAGTCGTTCCCAGAATGGACACCGTACCGCCTGGAACCATAATATCGGCATTCGCCGAAGGGCGCAGCCGATTCACGACCCCATTGGTAATTCGGTTGTGGGTGATGATCAGACTTCCTTTGGAATTCACGATATCGATTTGAACCCCTGCCAGACCGGCAACAATACCGGCCCAGGCACCGGTGGCGTTGACCACCTGTTCGGCCTCGATATTAATTTCCTCACCCGTGATGATGTTCTCAAGACGAGTCGTCCGGATTTTTCGACTGCCTTTCTCAAACCCAATGACTTTCGTAAATAGCAGCACGGTACAGCCCAGTTCCTGCGCCTGGGCAATATTCTCTAAAGATAGTTTAAACGGATCGATCGAGGCATCTTCTACCCCATAAGCCGCAATCAATCGATCGGAAAGCGCCGGTTCGAGTTCGCGAACCTCCTTGATATCCAATTCTTCCACAGGGATATCACACTGGGAGCACAAATGCGGAAAATCAGCCACGTACTTTTCGTCATCTCCTTGCACTGCCACGAACAAACCACCGGTGTCCTCAATACAGTGGGGCGCCATTTGTTTTAGAAGCGCCCCTTCTTCACGACATTCTATGGCGCTGCCCTGATCAGATGAGACATAACGCGCGCCGCTGTGCAGCAGGCCATGATTGGCACCGGATGTGCCGGCATTAATGTCACCCTGTTCGACCAGAATCGATTGAACGCCGCGGAGCGCAAGATCACGAGCAAGTCCGGTGCCTGTCGCGCCGCCGCCGATGATCAAGACTTGAGTTTTATATTTTGTCACTGCTGATCCGCTCCCGAGTGGTTCAAAGCCCAAGTAAGATCTCATTCATTTTCCGAATGAGATCTTCTTCTTTTCCGATGGTAATCATGGTAGCCGCCGCCAGGCGATGACAGGCATCTGAAAATCCGCCCAGTCGATCGGTGGCTTCTGGCAGAAAGGTATTAAGGCCCTTGGCAAGCCCATTCTTGATTTGGTCTTCAAGCGGGGCCGGTGCCCGCATGGAAATATTGACGGCCCGCAGCGGTAGGTGGCCATATCGCGGAATTTTATCGGGAATAATTTGAAAGCCAGCGATATACTTGTCCGGATCAAAGAAACCGGCATTTTTATGGGCTTCACAAAAAGCACCGATCATTTTGCAGCCCATGGGCGCGAATCGGTCATGCACGTGAAACCACTGGATATTCTCTGTCTTCTGCAATCCCCCCTGTTTAAGCCGCAGAATTTCGGCATCAAAAGCCTTTTGTTTAAGCTCCTTCAATCTGACCAGCTTTTGATCCGACGTCGTGGATTTTCCTTCAAGACATACCTGAATCCCTAGTTCAGGGCCGCTTTCAAGGTAGCCGGCCGCTCCGAGTATATCCAGATCTCGGGCCAGCCCCTCCAGCGGGACGTGTTGATTTGAAAACTTCAAGTAATATTGCTCGCCGGCCGCATCCGCTGTTATTTCCAGCTTTCCCTGGCGGGCAGCTTCAAAGGCTGTTTCCCGGTTCAAGCCGACCAATTGCCCGTCAACATAAAAGCCATCTCCTACCGCACCGATGGCGGCGATAGGAGCAAGGTCGCCGTTTGCCGGATCCATTGTGCGTGCAAACAGATAACAGGTGGTTGAAGCACTAATATCCCGGTCCCCTTTGAGGCCGAATAAATCGGGATCGAGGTTGTGAACCAGTGGATCGGTGGCGGGATGGGCCACATGATGATCGAGTATGAGGGCTAAGTTCTGGCCCTTGTTCAGATCAGAAATCAGCGGCGCGATGCGACCGGCCATATCGCAAAAGACAATCAAGGCGCCTTTGCCTTTGAAAACTTTTTCCAGAAGCTGCGGATAGGGTTTTTCCAGGCAGAAGCACTGTATCTCAAACCCCTGGCGTTCAAAAGCCCGGATCAGTATTGCGCCTGAACTGAGTCCATCGGCGTCATTATGGTGGAAAATATGAACTTTTTTGGCAGGCCATTTTCTCACGGCCCCGATGGCGACCGCCATGGCTTGAATGAGTTGCTGTGTCATGAAGTTTGAATTGCCTTTGTCAGGCCCCGATTCCAGGGCCACTATGAAGCGTCTCATTGATATGGGCGTGGATGGCATTATTACGAATCGCCCCGACAGATTGAAATCAGTGCTAGATAAGTTTTAAATAAGGAAGTTTAGATCAAATTTGAAAATATTCTAACGTTTATGTCAGGTCAAAATTATACATTTATTAGGATCTAAAAACAGGTAGAGTTCCTGTCCCTCTTCTTGCGGCAGGTGATGCGGAACCTGTACCCGGATCATGGTGTCATTTACGCCGACAAAAAAGAATAAAAAGTTGCCCAAATAGGCCTTGTGGATAATCTTTCCCTTGAACACGTTTTCCGTGGCTTGAGGCGGTTCGGCAAATACTTCCACATCCTCGGGTCGTATGGAAGCATACACTTTGGTGCCGGGGGTTGCGACCGCGCCGTCCGGCGTGACACACACCATCTTCTCGCTGAATTCGGTGCGTACCGAAACCGCATTCTTTTTCTCTAGAACTTCGACGACCTCGCCGGACATAAAGTTCATTGTGCCGATGAAATCGGCTACAAAGCGATTGGCGGGTTTTTTGTAGATCTCCTGGGGATTGCCGATTTGCACGACGTTGCCCGAATCCATAACGGCGATGCGATCCGAAATCACCATGGCTTCAGCCTGGTCGTGGGTGACGTAAACCGCTGTAATACCCATGCGCCTGACCAGGCTTTTGATTTCAAATCTCAATTCTTCTCTGAGCTTGGCATCCAGATTGCTCAGGGGTTCATCCAATAGCAATACCTTGGGATTGGTTACCAGCGCCCGCGCCAGCGCCACCCGTTGCTGCTGGCCGCCGCTCAATTGCGCAGGATATCTGTCCTCCAGACCTGCCAAACCCACGAGTTCCAAT
>JASFTL010000011.1:0-20880 GCA_050053555.1 Desulfobacterales bacterium | reverse complement strand
CGCGCAGGCATTGATTGCAACTTTATTTACCTGGTTTTTAACCGCTCTGGGCGCCGGGCTGGTATTCTTTTTCAGGAGCATCAATCGAAAAATATTGGACGGCATGCTCGGTTTTGCAGCGGGAGTTATGATTGCAGCCAGCTATTGGTCCCTTCTGGCGCCCGCCATTGAAATGGCTGAAGAAGGGCCTTTACCCGCATGGGTCCCGGCCACCGTCGGTTTCTTACTGGGCGGTATCTTTCTTTGGATTATCGACAAGATTCTTCCGCATCTGCACCTGGGATTCCCAAGGGAGGAAGCCGAGGGCATTAAAACCAGCTGGCACCGCAGTGTGTTATTGGTGCTTGCCATAACGTTGCACAATATTCCGGAGGGCCTGGCGGTCGGCGTGGCCTTTGGCGCCCTGGCTTCAGATTTGCCTGCGGCTTCCCTCGCCGGGGCGGTTGCGCTTGCCCTAGGCATCGGCATTCAGAATTTTCCCGAAGGCACGGCCGTTTCCGTCCCCTTGCGGCGGGAAGGGTTCTCCCGCATAAAAAGCTTCTGGTATGGCCAGCTGTCCGGCGTCGTAGAACCGGTTGCCGGGATTCTCGGCGCCGTGGCTGTCATCCTGGTAAAGCCTTTGTTGCCCTATGCATTGGCCTTTGCTGCCGGTGCAATGATCTACGTGGTTGTCGAGGAGCTGATTCCGGAGTCTCAGCTGGAAAAAAACACCGACATCGCCACCATGGGCGCCATGACCGGCTTCGCGGTGATGATGACGTTGGATGTGGCTCTGGGATAATCGCAAAATAACAAGTGAGCTAAAATGCCTAAAGTTAATGAATCCTACCCGTCGAGAGCCTCTGGGTCGAACGATCATTTTTATAAAAGATGGAACCTCGCGACACCTTAGCCATTGTGTTCACCTCCTCTGATTGAACTCATCCTTGAAACTTCGAACCTGACTTTGCTCCATGCCAAATATAATAATACATTTGTCAAATAATGAAACCGATGACAAATCAAAATTGAATTCTAAAATCAGCACGATACAATTTACAAAGTCAATCGAGTATGCTAAAAGTCATCCTTCACGATTTAAGCAACAGGCCTTCGGTGGCCTTGAATCAATCATATAAACATATAATTTCAGGGAAATAGGAGTACAAACGATGACCGAAGAGCGTGAAAGTATCGAATTTGATGTGCTGTTTGTCGGCGGCGGGCCGGCCAGTCTGGCGGGCGCCATTAAACTGATGCAATTAGCCAAGGAAAAAAATCTCAATCTGGAAGTCGCCCTGATCGAAAAAGGCGCCGAAATCGGCTCCCATGCATTAAGCGGCGCCGTCATGGACCCCAGAGCCCTCAAGGAACTCATGCCGGACTACGAGGAAAACGGCTGCCCTGTTGAAGCGGTTGTCAGAGGGGATGAGTTCTATTTTCTGACGGAAACGTCAGCCATACCGGTGCCGTTTGTTCCCAAACCCATGCACAACAAGGGCAGTCTGATCATCAGTCTTTCCCGATACACCCGCTGGTTGGGCCAGCAGGCAGAAGAGATGGGGGTCAATATTTTCCCCGGATTTGCCGGTAAAGAAGTTCTTTACGCTGAGGATCAAAAAACCATTATCGGGGTGCGAACCGGCGACAAAGGCCTGGGGCCCGATGGTGAGCCCAAAGCAAATTTTGAGCCCGGAATCGATCTGAAAGCCAGCGTCACTGTTTTCGGAGAAGGGGCTCGCGGCAGCTTGTTAAAGGAAATCGACAAAAAACTAAATGTGTTCGAGGGTAAAATGCCCCAGGTGTTTGAAACCGGTATTGAAGAAGTCATCGAACTGCCTGAAGCGTCCAATTATTTTGAAACCAGCAAAGGCAATGATCTCCATCTGATGGGTTATCCCATCGGGCTTTATGTGCCCGGCGGCGCCTTTATTTACCAGATGGCCGAAAACCGAATCACCCTGGGATTTCTGACCGGGCTTTGCTATCAGGACCCCCTGATGGATCTTTACGAGACGTTTATCAAATTCAAAAGCCATCCCTTTGTGGCCAACCTCATCAAAGGCGGCAAGGTTGTTGAAGCGGGCGCCAGAGCGGTTTCCACCGGCGGCTATTACACCATGCCCAAACTGGCGGTTGACGGCGGTCTTTTTATCGGTGCCAGCGCCGGCATTCAATACATGCCGGGATTAAAAGGCATCCATGTCTCCATGAAATCCGGCATGCTTGCGGCCGAAGCCGTCATCGAAGCTGTTGAAAAAGAAAATTTTAACCAGAAAAGGCTCAACGCCTATTCCGACTTATTCGAAAATAGCTGGATCAATGCGCAATTGTATGAAGGTCGTAATTTTTACCAGGCTCTTTCAAAAACAAATCTGATGAAATTTATCCATCTGGGCGCGCAATATTTCACCAATGGCCGTGGATTTGCAGATCAAATGTCTCTAGAGGAAGATTATAAGTCACTCAAACCGCTTAATGGTGAGCAAATTGATGTCCAACCGGCAGTCGATTCCAAAATCTATGACGGCAAGCTGTTTGTGGACAAACTCACCGGAGTATACCTGTCTAAAACCAAGCACCGCGAGGATCAACCATCCCATATCATTGTGCACGACACCGATCTTTGCGTGAACACTTGCTATCCGAAATACCGCAGTCCCTGTACCCGATTTTGCCCGGGCGATGTTTATGAAATCGAGGTGGATGACAACAGCGGCGAAAGACGGTTGAAACTAAATCCTTCCAACTGTCTGCACTGTAAAACCTGCGATATTAAGGACCCGTATGAAAATATTACCTGGACGTGTCCGGAGGGGGGGGAAGGACCGGGCTATACCCTCTTGTAAAATGGAAACAGAGGTCAGATGACAGATACCAGAGGACAGAAAGAAATAGGTTTCCAGCATCCGCGGCAGCCACTGGAGCAGTCGCGGATGTTTTTTTAATGCCTGCAGTAAGGATAAGGCTATGAAAATTACACACCCGGCAACAAAAAGAAATTCCAGCTTGCAAGTATTTAGCACCGTTTTGGCGGCTGTTTTCTTGCTGGCGGTTCTTTGCGACGCAAATGCGGGAGACAAGTACCTGGAGCTGATCAACTGCGACCTTCACCAGGGCGCCTGCACGCAAAATCTGGCAGAATTCACGATTACCTTCGCGGTCACCCCCCGGCCGGTAAAAGCCATGCAGGATTTATCATTTAAGATAACGCTAGACGGAAAACTGCCGCCAAACACGAAGCTGCCTTACATCGATCTGGGGATGCCGGGCATGAATATGGGGCCCAACCGCGTGCAGCTTAAATCCGCCGGCAATGCCACCTATGAGGGCCGGGGCGTAATCGTCAGATGCCCCAGCGGCCGCCGAACCTGGCAGGCGACGATAACCATACCCGACGTCGGCCAAGCCGAATTTATCTTCGATGTTGTCTACTGAAGCGCTATACCTGCTTTATCTTTCCACCGGCTTTACCGTCGGCTTCGGACATTGCATCGGCATGTGCGGACCGATTGTGGTTACCTTTAGTCTCAACCTCAAAGAAAAAAGCATTCTTATCCCCCAGCTATTGTATCATCTTGGAAGGGTCATCACCTATGCCATTCTGGGCGGAGTGGTTGCAGCAGCAGGATCCTTTGCCATGGTGGCCGCCAGCATCGAGGGTATCCAAAAGGGCGTGATGATTTTTACCGGTGTCCTAATTATGCTCATGGGACTCGCCATGGCCGGGTGGGTTCCGCTCAGCAATGTCTTTGGCGATTATTCCAACCCGGCTGGTGTCATTTCGAAAGGATTCGCCAAGCTGCTGAAAGTAAAATCCACCATGGTCTATCTTCCGTTGGGACTGTTGCTCGGTTTGCTGCCCTGCGGACCGGTATATACCGCATTGCTGGGGGCGGCCCGCACCGGCATGGAGGTAAATACCATCTATCATGGTGTACTGGTCGGCATGGGCCTTATGGCGGCTTTCGGGGTCGGAACCGTTCCGGCCCTGTTATTGGTTGCCAAGCTCGCCGACATGGGCTGGCTCAAATCAAGAGCGATCATATACAAAATTGGAGCCGCTTTAATGATCGTCGTCGGCATCTTATTTATCATCAAAGCGGTTCGCTACTAGAACCCATCTCAATCCGCCTGCGGCGGACGACGTGTCCATGGTGCGCCGCAGGCGGATGGCAAGCCAATTCAAAATGTTCGAATACGATTGCATCTACCGACCGTTTCTGTTTGAATTGCGATACGACAGATCATCGTAAATAAGGAAATCCAAGGGGAGGTCTTTTGTCGCGGCTGTAATTTACAAATAAGATGGATTGTGCTACAAAACGCCAGCGATAAATAGACATCAGAACAATATGATGAGCTGCTCTTAGAATGATTTGAGGGGTCAGGGTGTTTTCCCTATCCTCTTTTCTGGACACGCCTGTCTGGGGTCTCTGACTGTATTTAAAAATGCCTGTGCCTGCCGCAAAATGGGTTTCAGGGACAACTCCCCGACCCCTCAGAATAATTTAAATAAAATTTATATGTTTAATAAACCGGTCCACACAAAATGGAAGAAATATCGATTTAAATGCAAAAGAAAATTTCTGGCTTTAAAGAGGAGCTAACAAAAAATGAATTTTGAACTGACAGAAGAACATCAGATGGTAAAGGAGATGGCTCAACGATTTGCTGAGACAGAGATCAAACCCAAGGCCGCAGAACTGGATGAAAAACATGAACACCCGGCGGAAATCGTCAAACAGCTGGGTGAACTGAAAATGATGGGCATTGCTGTACCTCAAGAGTACGGCGGAGGCGGTATGGATAACCTCAGCTATGTTTTAACCCTTATCGAGATCTCCAAGGCCTGTGCCAGCACAGGCGCTATCATGTCCGTGAACAACTCGCTCTACTGTTTTCCGGTGATGGCTTATGGGACTCACGAGCAGAAGATGAAATACCTTTCCCCGGTTGCCGCAGGCGAAAAAATGGGTTGTTACGGGTTGACCGAAGCAGGCGCAGGCTCGGATCCAGCTGCCCTGCGCACCATTGCCGTCCGGGATGGAAATGAATGGATCATCAATGGAGAAAAAAAATTCATTACGAGTGGTAATGTGGCCTCATATGCGGTGATCGCTGCGGTAACGAAAAAGGGAGAAGGTTACAAAGGGATCAGCTCCTTTGTTCTTGATCTGGAAAATACGCCGGGATTTAAAGTGGGCCATGTGGAAGACAAATTGGGAATTAATGCATCTGGAACAGCCGAACTGGTCTTCGAAGATGCCAGACTACCTGCTGATGCCCTCTTGGGCAAAGAAGGGGAAGGATTCAAGCAGATGCTCACCACCCTTGATGGTGGCAGGATCGGCATTGCTTCCCAAGCGGTGGGTATTGGACGCGCCGTCCTGGAAGAGGCCCTGGAGTACGCTAAAACACGTGAACAATTCGGCAAACCCATAACCTCCTTTCAGGCCATCCAGTGGAAATTAGCAGATATGGCTACGGAACTGGATGCTGCCGAACTGATGACGTTGCGGGCCGCCTGGCTTGAGGATAATGGAAAACCGTATGAAAAAGCAGCCGCCATGGCCAAGATGTATGCATCAGATGTGACGATGCGTGCATCTATTGAAGGGGTTCAGATTTTAGGCGGATATGGTTACTGCAAAGAATATCCCATGGAAAGGCATATGCGGGATGCGAAGATATGCCAAATCTATGAGGGGACCAATGAAATCATGCGCTTGGTAATAGCCAATAACCTTATCAAAGGAAGATAAAAGCAAGAGGCGGTTTTTAGAGTCGACCTTTTCTCAATATCGCCACCAGCAGCCAGATTCCCATGACGGCGGCAACCACATACCCGATAATTCCGATCAGCGAGATGCCGAAAACAAGCGGCGGAATTTCAGAAATGACAATCAATGCCGATCCGATAATCAGGGCCGCGATGATAATGGCAAAAGACATGCGGTTGCTGGTCTGATCCTGGGTCGCCAGCATGCTTTCAAGCCCCTTGTGCTCAATCTGCAAACGCAACCGTTGCTGCCGGATCATGCCGGCCATATCCATTAGATCTTTTGGAAACTGCTGTAAGAATTGAAGCAATTGTGACATCATGTCAAATACATCGGCAGAAAGACGCTGGGGTGCAAAGCGCTCAAGCTTGACCCGCCGAATAAAAGGGGCGGCATGGGCGATCAGATCAAACTCCGGATTCAAGGTTCTGCCGATATTTTCGACAGCACTCAAGGCCTTGATCATCAGAAAAATATCGGGGGGGATTCGCAACCGAAATCGGGCCGTCAATTCAATCAGATCCTGTAGGAGTTTTCCAATCTCCATATCCTTTAAAGCCTTGTAAAGATGGCGCCCCGTAAAGTCAGCCACTTCTCTTTCAAGGGCACGAGCGTCCGGCTGTTCATCCCAATCAGTTAAATTAAGCAGCACCTGGGTGGTCTTGACCTCGTGCTGATGGACCAAGCTGTCGATTAAATCAACGAATTCTTCGCGCGTCCGTCGATCCACGGTACCCATCATCCCAAAGTCCACCATGCAAATGATATTGTCCGCAAGAACGAAAATATTTCCGGGATGCGGGTCGGCATGGAAAAAACCATGATCAAAGGCCTGTTTGAGTACGAGTTCGACGATCCTGTCGGCAATCACCTTCTTATCGAGCCCGGCGGCTTCCAGCTTTTTAATATTTGAGATTTTAATGCCGTCAATAAGTTCGGTTGTCAAAACCCGCGAAGTGGTAAACTCTCTAAATACCACCGGGATGTAGACGTATGGATGATCCAAAAATTGGCGGGCGAGACGCTCCATATGGGTGGCTTCGATGTTATAGTCGATTTCTTTTTCGAGCGTACGGGCAAATTCTTCAACTATTTTCACCGGCCGGTGGATTTCGAATTCCTTTATGTGCCGCTCGGCTAAGGTGGCCAAATGAAGCATAATTTCAAGATCGACCTCGATGACTTTCTTTATACCGGGTCGCTGAAATTTAACAGCCACAGCCTCTTCGTCTTTTAGGCGGGCGATATGAACCTGACCGATGGAGGCAGATGCCAGGGGCTGCTCTTCGAGTTCATCGAATAATTCCTCAAGAGGTTTTCCGAACTCAGCTTCGACAACCTCCAAGACTTCGTCAAATGCAAAAGGCGGCACCTCATCCTGAAGCTTTGCCAGTTCATTAACATAGTCTACCGGCACAAGATCCGGGCGGGTGGAAAGTACCTGCCCGAGTTTGATATAGGTGGGCCCCAGTTCTTCAAACGCCATCCTGAGCCGCTGAGGTCGCGTCAGTTTTTCAACCGGTTCAGTTCGTTTTCTTGAAATCGCTTGAAGCCCAGCCTCGATGTATTGATCGAGCTTCAGTCTTTCCAGCAGGTCTTCAAATCCATACTTGAACAGCACCGTCAGGATCTGCCGGTAACGATTCAGGTGTCGGTAAGTACGCCCGATGACGCCTATTTTTCTGATGCTCAACATCGGGGATCTTTAAACTTAGCGTTTGGGGGTAGCCGCTCTGCTGCTGCGTTTTGTGGCACTCGCGCGGCTGGAGGTTTTCTTGGCTCTTGTAGTGGCCGCACGTTTCCGGGCAACAGTTGTGGTGCGCTTTTTAGCAGCAGTCGCAGTACGCTTTTTAACGGTGGTTCTGCCGGCACGCTTTTTGGCAGCGGTACTGCCGGTTGCCTTCTTAAGCTGTTGGATCTCTCTTTTCAAAGCTTTAATATCCGATGCTGTAGCAACATCCATCTTCTTCAAAATATCCTTAACGACTTTTTCCACGTACTTTCCCGTTCTCTTTTGAGTATCATCATAGCGGCTTTTCATGTCTTTTAAAAATTTAGATCCCTCTTTTTCACCCATTTTGGCCTTTTTAACGATATCCTTGGTGAGCGCTTCCACCTCATCCCAGGTTTTGTGGGCCAGACCGGCTCCGGTCAGAAATGTCTTCTTAACAATCTCAATCATCGTGAACTCCTTTCTGTAATGGTTAACACTGATATAAAAAAACGCTTTTCTCCACCGGAAAGAACATCGACATATTATACCAATAATATAGCAGGATTGTTAAAATACAACTATTTGAGTTTGCCGATGATGGCTCTGGCAATCGTATTTTTCTGAACCTCCTTGGTGCCTTCATAAATTTCACAAATTTTGGCATCCCGATAGAAGCGCTCAACCTCGTATTCGGTCATGTAACCGTAGCCGCCCAGCAATTGAATGGCCTCATCCGCTACCTCGACCGCGGTTCGGGCGGCATTCATCTTGGCCATAGAGGTTAATTTGGGATCGATGCGGCCCTGATCAAAATTCCAGGCCGCTTTATAAGTCAGCAGGCGGGCAAGCTCGATTTTGGTTGCCATGTCGGCCAGCTTATGCTGGGTCACCTGAAACTGGGCAATTTTGCGGCCGAACTGCTCGCGCTCCCTGACATAGGCAAGGGCGCGGTCATAAGCACCCTGGGCGGTTCCCAGTGCCTGAGCCGCAACCAAAATTCGGCTTTCATCATAAAATTCAAGCGCCTGGTAAAATCCTTTGCCTTCTTCTCCGATTAGATTGGAAGCCGGCACTCGCACATCTTTAAAATTCAATTCAGCCGTGGCCATCATATGGATGCCCATCTTATCGCCCACATCGGTGGCCGTGACTCCTTTTCGTTCAGCTTCCACCAGGATCATGCTGATGCCTCTGTAAGACGGCTGGCATTCAGAATCGGTCTGGCACATCACCGTATAAAATCCGGCCATACCGCCGTTGGCAATAAATGTCTTGGCGCCGTTAATAACCCAATCATCTCCGTGGCGTACCGCAATGGTATCCAAGGAGGTCATATCTGATCCGTGGCCCGGCTCGGTAAAGGCACCGCCGGAAAGCATCTGCCCTGCGGCAACCGGGGGGAGAAACTTGTGCTTCAATTCCTCACTTCCAAAACGCAGCACACACTCCGAGGCAAAACTCGATAAAATGATGGCAGAACCGATGGTTGAATCCCGGGCGCAAAACGCATCCGCAATAATGCTATTCTCCAGAACTCCCAGACCCTGGCCGGAATATGCTTCAGGAAAGTGTACCCCCACAAAACCCAGATCACAGGCTTTTTTCCAAATGTGGGTTGGAAATTCGTGTTTGCGGTCCAGCTCAAGGGCCAGGTCTTTGTCAAATTCACCTCTGGCAAATTCCCGCGCCGCTTTCTGTATCTCTTTTTGCGATTTCGTCAGTTCAAAGTCCATGATTGCCTATCCCAAAATCCGGTTTGCTTGCAAGTAACATAAGGTTACAGGCTTTTCAAGGAGATTAAAACGCTCTTGACGGACCGCTCAAACTAACTTAACCTAAATTGAGCGTTTCAAATTTTAAAAAGGGATTATTTTATCTTGTATTCAATGAATCCTATCGATTTATATTTTTAAAATTTGAAACCCTTGCGGGATTGACGATCTTACCGCATCTACGGCGTCAAATGCCGTTGCGCATAGGCGACTATAGCGCAACACCATCTTCCTTGTAGCTGCGGCAACCTCGACAATCGCTCAAATTAGGTCTAAATTGAGCGTTTCAAATTTTAGAAAAGGAAGCAGATAAATATGCCATATTCAGTCGCACTTGCCGGCAAAGGGGGGACCGGGAAAACCACCATGGCCGGTATGCTTATTAAATACTTGTTGAAAAAAAATAAAACTCCGATACTAGCGGTAGATGCCGATTGTAATGCCAATCTGAATGAAGTTTTGGGTGTTGAAATTGCCGATACGTTAGGAAACGCCCGGGAAGAAATGAAAAAGGGCGATGTGCCCAGCGGAATGACCAAGGATATCTTCATGGAGATGAAGCTCGAAGAGGCTTTGGTTGAATCGAAGGGTTTTGATCTCGTTGTAATGGGTCAGCCCGAAGGCGCCGGCTGTTATTGCGCGGCGAATACATTGCTGACCAATTATCTGGAGCGTTTGTCCGGCAACTATCCTTATATTGTCATGGATAATGAAGCCGGCATGGAACATATCAGTCGATTAACGACCAACAATGTAGACATCCTTTTAATTGTATCAGACCCGTCCCGGCGGGGACTTCAGGCAGCAGTGAGAATCGATGAACTTGCCAGATGTTTGAAAATTGTGGTGGGCAAAAGCTATGTCGTCATTAATCAGGCGCGTGAGGCACCTCACCAGCAGGCCATGGAAATGATCAAAAAGGCCAATCTTGAACTGATTGGAACCGTCCCTGAAGATGATCTGATTTACGATTACGATTTCAACGGTCGTCCAACGATTGAGATGCCTGAAGATTCTAAATCCGTGAAAGCCGCATTTGAAATATTTGATAAATTTGTTGCTTAGAATTTTGCATCGGACATGAATCAGGGCGCATGGCATACGTTTAATCCAGGAAATGTGTTGATATTCGAGACCGTGACTCTATGCTCCAAGCACGATGCGTCACGCAATTTAAGTTGTCGTCTTTGCCTTGGCTTTGGCTGAAATCAATTTCACGGAGTAGATATTCGATGACCAATAGAACCGGTTTTCTATATGATGAAAGATACCAGCAACACCTGACCGGAAGTTACCATCCGGAAGTTCCGGATCGGCTGCCGTCGGTATACAAAGGAATTCAGGACGCCGGTTTACTTGAGAAACTGTCATTGATTCAAGCTGTACCTGCTGATTTGAAATGGGTGGAAACCGTGCACGATCCCAGCTATATCAAACGCTTTGAGAGTGCCTGTAGCATCGGCGACAACATCTTTGACAGCCCCGACAACCAGATGTGTACAGTGTCCTATGAGATTGCATTGCTGGCGGTTGGCGGGGTTCTAGAGGCCGTCCGCTTAGTAATGGAGGGCCAACTCGACAATACGTTTTGTGCCGTTCGACCACCCGGTCACCATGCCGAAGTTAGTAATGCCATGGGATTTTGCTATTTTAACAATGTGGCCATTGCCGCCCGCTATATTCAAAAAGAATGGAGCATAAAACGGGTCGGCATTGTGGATTTTGATGTCCATCACGGCAATGGAACCCAGCACATTTTTGAGCGTGACCCCACTGTATTTTACTACTCTATACATCAACATCCAACCTTTGCCTTCCCGGGAACCGGTCGTGAATTCGAACTCGGCATAGATGCCGGATACGGTTATACAAAAAATTCACCAGTGCTGCCCGGACAGGGAGATAAAGAGTATAAAGAGCTGCTGCAAAGAGATCTTTTTCCCGCCTTTGCTGAATTTAAGCCCGAGGTGATCCTGGTCTCGACGGGCTTCGATGCCCACATTGACGATAATATGTCCGACATAAAACTGACAACAGAGGGCTTTTCCTGGATCATCGAAAAGATTGTTGAAATGGCCGCCTGGTATTCCCAGAGAAGGCTGATATCAGTACTTGAGGGTGGATATTCAATCAGACGCCTCCCGGAACTGGCGCGCAACCATGTGGAAATTTTGTTGAATGCTTAACGAATAGCTTCGCCAGATATAAAATACTGGCTGTGTTAAAAGGAGAATTGATTATGTTTGTTAGCAGATCCATGACCCGCAAGGTGATCACCCTTGACCCTGACGCCAGCATTTTTGAGGCCCAGGAATTGATGGCCGAAAATAAAATTCGCCATCTGCCGGTCACAGAGCCCGATGGCCGACTCATCGGCATTGTGACGGATCGTGACATCAGAAGTGCGCTGCCCTTTAATTTTTTTAAGAAACCACCCAGCGAAGAAGAAAAGAAAGATTTTTCGCAAATTAAAATCAAAGACATCATGACCAGAGACGCGCTCACCATTTCACCCACCTACACCATCCAGGACGCGCTGATAATCATCCAAGATGCTCGGGTGGGGGCGCTGCCGGTTGTGGATGAAAAGGGTCTACTGAAAGGAATCATTTCCGTTCGAGATTTGCTGCGCGCTTTTATCAATGTCCTGGGAATTGGCGAACCGGGCACTTTAATGTGTATTTTGGTGGAAGAAAAGGTCGGGCAGCTGAAAAAAATAGTAGATGCCATCACCGAAGAAAACATCTCCTTTGGCAGCGTTTTGGTCGCCCGTTATTGGGAAAAAGACAAGCGCGCTGTTTTCCCCTATTTGCTGACACAAAATATTGCTCATGTGAAAGAAAAATTAACGAAACTGGGATTTACATTGCTGGAACCAATGGAATGGTATCTGGACCAGCTGCCTAAAAATGATTAATTCTCAGAGCCCACTCTCTATCCGAAATCAATCCAGCCCGTGTCCGTACGATGATCTATACATTTATCAGATAGAAGGTCGCCCAAGATCGCCGCTAGACATTCGTCTGAATTGTTATATTGGAAATTGGGAAGAGGGGAATTCGTCATTTCTATTTTTTTCAGAGCCAGCCTACCCGGAAGTTGAAAAATTATTACAAGCCCAGCCTCAACTCACCTGCATTGACATTTATCATATGTCCTATGAACAGTGGCAGGGAACGCGATTTCATTCTTTTGACCAGGGGTGTTTTCGAATCATTGCCCCGTGGCAAGACGCTGCCATTCTTAAGGACGGTCAGCTCCCGATCTTTTTGGACCCGGGGGTTGTTTTTGGAACCGGCAGTCACCCCACGACACAGGATTGTCTGGAAGCTGTAGAGCTGGCATGCCGTCAAAAACCACCGGAACGGGTTCTGGACTTAGGCACCGGCAGCGGTCTGCTGGCTCTGGCGGCAGCGCGTCTGGGTTGCAAATTAAATCTTGCGGTTGACGTTAATTTGCTCGCCGCTCAAACGGCCGCAAAAAACGTTCGCCTAAACCGACTCAAAAACCAAATTGCAGTCGTGCAGGGCGATGCCGAAGATTTTATTGAATGCCCGGCCGATATGCTGATCGCCAACATCCACTTCAGTGTCATGCAAAAGCTAATCAAAGCAAACGGTTTTCAAACCAAACAACGATTCATTTTGTCCGGCCTTTTGTGCAGTGAAGCCAAACAGATACAGATTGATTTGGAACACGCATCGGCAAAAATTATAAAAAGCTGGACCCGCGAGGGAATCTGGCATACATTTTATGGAGAAATAAGAAATTAGGAATGGAAGCAAAAATTTTCTTTTTAAGGAAAAACCTCCATTGAAAGGACCAAGATGATTATCACATGTTGGGGATCCAGGGGCTCAATACCGGTTTCCGGCAGGGAATACTTAAAATACGGCGGCGACACCACCAGTTTGGAAATCCGCACCAAAAGCGGAGATATCATTGCTGTCGATGCCGGTACCGGTATTCGAAGGTTTGGCATTAAACTTGCCGATGAGAACATTCTTCACATTAATTTTCTTTTCACCCACGCCCACTGGGATCATTTGATGGGATTTCCTTTCTTCAAACCCCTCTATTCTGAACGTGCCCAACTTCACATGCATGGCTGTCCGTTCCACGCCCAGTTTGTGGAGACCATTTTATCAACGGTCATGGCACCACCCAATTTCCCGGTAAAATACGACGATGTTAAGGCTCAATTGAAATATGAAAGAGCCTGCCCCCGGAAATTTAATATCGGCTCGGTATCGGTGACACCCATACCGATCAGTCATCCAAACGGGGGTACCGGATATAAGTTTGAAGAAGACGGAAAGTCCTTTGTTTTTCTGACCGATAATGAACTTGGATATCTGCATTCCGGCGGTTGCACTTTTCAGGACTATGTGGACTTTTCAGCCGGCGCCGATCTTTTAATTCATGATAGCGAATATACACCGGAGGAATATCAAACATTTATCGAGTGGGGCCATTCAGTTTATACCGATGTGCTCAAATTAGCACATGAGGCGGACGTTAAAAAATTGGGCCTTTTCCATTTAAACCAGGAACGAACCGATGACCAAATGGATGATATGGTTGGCACCTGCCAACAATACATCAAGGACCAGGGTCTCAAAATTGAATGTACCGGCGTGGCAACCGATATGACCTTCGAGTTGTAGTGTATGGTTAATTCGTCAAATGGTTGAATCGTTAAATCGTTTATCGAATTATTTCCCTATTTAACGAATATTTCTATTTACCCTTTTAACAAAAGCGAAGCGACAAATGGATGATTTAATCAAAAAAGCGGCGGAGGATCTATCCAAAGCAAAAATGGTGACGGCCTTAACCGGAGCCGGCATCTCCACCGAAAGTGGAATTCCGCCCTTCAGAGGAAAAGGCGGTCTGTGGGAAAAATACGACCCCATGGAGGTGGCGCACATCGATGCGTTTCTGCGTAATCCTGCAAAAATCTGGAACCTGCTTTTCAAGGACATGAAAGAAGTATTGGACAAAGCCACACCAAATGACAGTCACAAAGGATTGGCCAAACTCGAAAAATTCGGAATTTTAAAGACGGTCATTACGCAGAACGTGGACGGACTCCATCAAATGGCCGGAAATACGGATGTCATCGAGTTTCACGGCAACATGGCCTGGCAGAAATGTATGGACTGCCACAAACGCTATGAGACCCATCGCATTGACATCAGCCAAATCCCACCGCGCTGCAGTTGTAACGGCATCCTGCGACCCGATGCAGTTTTATTTGGCGAATTGATTCCCCAAGATGCACTCTGGCGTTCGCGGCAGGTCGCCAAAGATTGTGATGTGATGCTGGTGATCGGAACTTCGGCGGTTGTTCAACCGGCCGCCCTCATGCCGGTCATCGCCAAAGAATCCGGAGCCAAAGTGATTGAGATCAATCCGGAACGCACACCGCTAACCGGCGACATCAGCGACTATCTGATCAGCGGAACCGCTGGCGATGTAATGAATCGCATTGTGGCGGAATTGGATGCTCTGCTTTAGGCAGGCATCCGGTTCCGGGTTCAAAAAAAAGCAATTGGCTCGATTGGTTGGATTAGTTTTATGTGTTTGATCGGTTCGATAGGCTCGCTTAGTCTGAACCAATTGAACGAATTAAACCAATTAAACAAAGGTAACATTTGCAAGCTGGCTGGCAAACTTAGCCTTAAGAATGAAACGCCTCACTGCACCCTGCCTGATGGGTAATCAAAGCAAACATGGGTAAAGCTTCCACTCCCTGGATTCAAACGGTTGTGCTGACTCCGCCGAGTTTAAAGGACAATACGGCAGATGCCGACCGACTGATCCGCGCCCTGAGGCAACGTTTAAACACGCCGATCATTGAAATCGATCTTGATCTTTTAAAGATATTACCAGCGCTGTTGCACGAAAACGATTTTAGCGTTGACTGTATTTTGTTTAAGGATCGAAACCAATGGGTGTTGATGGGAATCACCGCTGTTGATGATCCGCATCCGATTGCCGGCCTGGCGGTTGACCTGGGCACCACCCGGGTGGTGCTGCGTCTTTTGGATCTGAAAACAGGCAATACCATTGCTGAGTCGGCCTTTGACAACCCGCAGGAGACCATCGGCCCGGATATTTTGGCGCGCATTCATTTTGCCGAAAAAGACGATGGCCTCAAACAGCTCAACGAGTTGATCGTCAGCGGCCTAAACGACGCAATTGCCCGACTGTGTGATTCCCAACATATAGGGCCGCATCAGATATATGCGATTTCGACAGCCGGCAACACCACCATGACCCATCTTTTCATGGGCCTTGATCCGCGCTGGATTATCCGGGAACCGTATATTCCGGTGGTGAACAATCCGGGTGTATTACAAGCCAGGGAGCTTAACTTGCGGGTGAATCCGCAAGCCCGCGTATATGCGTTTCCCAATATTGGAAGCTACTTCGGCGGAGATTTGATTGCCGGAATTCTATTTTCAGAAATCTACAAAAAATCGCGGACCTGCATTTTGGTTGATGTCGGGACCAATGCCGAGGTGGTGCTCGGCAATGAAAACTGGCTGATTGCATGTGCCGGCGCTGCCGGTCCGGCATTGGAAGGTGGTGTTACCCGCATCGGGATGACGGCCGGACCCGGTGTCATCGATCAAATATCAGTAGATCCACAGACATTAGAATTTCAGATTCACACCATTGACGATTTGCCGCCTAAAGGGATATGCGGCTCGGGCGTCATTGACCTGGCCGCCCGGTTGTTCCTCACCGGAATGATCGATGTCCGCGGCAAACTGATACCGGATGCATGCGGCCCAAAAATCAAAGAGATCGACGGCCTTTTGCATCTAGTCGTCGTGCCGGCTGAACGTTCCGCCACCGGCTCCGATCTGACCATCAGCCAGGCGGATCTGGACAGCCTCATGCGGTCCAAAGCAGCCATGTATACGATATTGGAAAGCTTGACCAATTCCGTTGGAATCTCACTGCAGGACCTGGAATCTTTTTACGTGGCCGGCACTTTCGGCGCTTTCATCAATCCGCAATCGGCTATTTCGATCGGAATGCTGCCGGACCTGCCGCTGGACCGGTATAAAGCGCTGGGAAACAGCTCGCTTGGCGGCGCAGCCCTGGCCCTGCAATCCAGCAAATATCATGATGTAATCGATCAGATCCGCGAACGCATTACCTACATGGAGCTCAACGTCAATCAGGATTTTATGAACCGCTTCAGCGCCGCCAGATTTTTACCGCACACAAATCCGAAGCTGTTTCCGTCTGTAAAAACAGTTCAAACAAAGAAATAAAGAAATGGCATTGGAGCAATGGAGTGCTGGAGTAATCGAATGTTTGAAAATAGCCAATATGCACGATAGTTGAATCGATTTATGATCCGTTTATGGATTCAAAATGACTCAATATCAATCGAATTTTCTGCAGCATTTCACCAGGCTGTAAAGCAGCTAGGTTGTGTTATCTAACCGTAAAATATTGTTACAGATCTCTTTTTCCGCATTTGAATTGTTTTTGACATTATTCTTCCTTTCAGAATTTCTGAATTTCTGTAATTCAGCATCAGTTCAATTATTTTTTATGGATAGATCAAGAAAAAATCAGCGACAAATCAGAGTCAACGACCACCCGCACAGCGGGTGGCTAGAATTTTACCGCCAAAGGCGGTAAAGGACAGGGCGCAAAATGCCCCAAACGTTGAAAACAACGCGGTTAAACCAGGTGCGCGTCAATGAGCGTACCGCACCATGTGCGGGATGCATTGGATTTTCAGCTGTAAGACGGAAATCCAAGGGAACGTCAGTTCGCAATCATTGCGTTTGTGACCGGGAGCGTAGCACCCGGTCAATAGACAAACAACCACCCGGTTTGGGAAATCCGATCACAGGAATTGGATGGTTTCGAGGGTCCTGCTTTCAGATAGGCTCGGTCTTAGGATTGGCAAATGAAATGTGCAATAATTTCAGCAAGTTTTCAAAGATTCGATGGAGGCACGGATGTCACACTTTCTATCAAGCCAAAAGTCGTTTAAATAGCTCATGCAATCTGTCGTCTGGCTTCTTGGTCATCTGAGCTATCCGACGATTATGGGATGATAAATGAATTCAACAACAGTTGATTTCTCAGAGTGTTTCATGTATCCAAAGGCTATCCTAATATTTGCAGCTGGATTGTTTTAATTCCGTTTTTTTTGAACAAACACTGCTACTTATCCTTACAGAATATCATACAGCCTTATACTGAGGCCTAAAGTCTTTCGGCTGGCCCGTATCATTAGAGAGTCATGCGCATAATTGAATTGATGCTGATTTTACTTTCTTTCCCAATGCGTTTTCCGCTGCGCATACATGCACGGCAGGCTGCAGGATTGGCACTGACAGTGCTTCTGATCCTCTCCCTGATGACGACCATCCAAGCAGAAGAAGAGGGCGGTGTTGTTACCGACGCCCAGGTCTCGCTGGAGCAGATGGTTCAATCCGTCGAAAGCGAAATGCAGAGTCACCGTGCAGAGCTGGCGAATTTCAAAGAGCAGTTGCGGCAGCTCGAGGCTGTGCAGAAGGAGCTTCAGGCGCAAATCAAGGAGTACGATTCCCAAAACACGGCCCACGGGAATTTGCTGCTGATGAACCGGCTTCAGACCAAAGACCTTGAGAACGCCATCAGGGAGAACCGGCTGGCATCCAAGGCCTTGTCCGAAACCGTTGAGAAATTTCAGCACAAGCTGGATTCGCAATCGATTGATTTTGAAAAAACCCTCCAGCGGATGGAGTTCGCCAGGCAGCAGATTTTGAATATTCGTCAGTCCAACTTTTCCGGACCCCGGAAACGACAGCTGGTTGAACCCATGCAGCAGCTGTTCCAGATCCTCGAGGAAAAGAACAGGGTCGAAGAGCGCGGTCTGCTAGTTTACGACAATCTGCTGGACCGGGCCAAATCCGCTCTGGAAGCCAAGACGGCAGTCGGTGACAGGCTGACGGAGGCACTGGAAAAGCTTAAAAAGACGTCCATCATTCAACGTATGGATTTATACCGGGATCTGAGCGCCGGGGCTATGCTGGAGGATCTGCGATCTCTAAGGGATCGTATCCTGGTAGCTTTCAAGTTCGATACCTGGAAAAAGCTTTGGGGCCAGATCCAAATGGGTGGCCTAATCCCGTGGATGCTTTTTCTGGCCATTCTGGCAGCGATCATTATGCTTCGGGGCCGATTCAGGCGCTTCCTCAAGCGAATCGAGGACAGATGCGAGGGGTCCCGCTATCACTATCGCCGTTTGTGTCTGTTGCTGCTGCGGCGATCCCTGGTGTACCTCGGCTTAACCCTGCTTTTCGGGGTTTACAGTTCCGTCCAATTTTCCCTTTTCGATATCGGCCTGGGCCGCTTTTTATTCTATGTATTTTTTGTGCTGCTGGTGGTGCGCTGGGGGATGTATTTTATTAAACACGGTTTAAAAGGTCCGCAGACCGCTTTGCGCAGTTTAGTGTCTCTCCACCTGAAGCGGTTTATGCGCTTTTTTCGCATATCGATCATTGTCGCCCTGATGTTGTCATTGATGGCAGGAACGGACAGTGCGCTGGCGTGGACGGCGAAAAACGTCGTGATGGCCGTCTTTCTGGGCTTGGCCGCGGTTTTTTGGCGACGGATGAAAACGGTCTTGGCCGGGCAGGCCCGCGAGGGTCTGCCCGCGCCCAATCCGAGCCGGATAGCACTGATTAGGGGATCGACCTACGTCGTCTTGGGTGGGGCCCTTGTGCTGAATCTGGCCGGCTACAGCACCCTTGCGGCTCAATGGTTCAGAGCGTGGGCCGAGTCGGTGGTCCTGGTGTTCTGGGGATGGATGAGCTTTAAAGTCCTGCAGGAATCTCACCGCGACTTTCGGGCAAGATTGGCAGCGGCGGACCGGCAAAAGCCGGTGACCAGCGGCGGCTACTGGCGCTGGTCAATGGTTCAGCTTGCCTGGGCTGTCTGGTTGTTCACCCTGGCGGCGGCCCTTGTGTGGGTTTGGGATCCGTCGGGCGTTTTTTGGTCCTGGCTCGAGAGGTTTTTCGACCTTACCTTTACGGTCGGCAGCCTGAAGTTCAGCGTCAAAGGTATGGTGCTGGCGGTTTTCATCGTTTTCATCACCCACCTGTTTTTGCGCGTCGGGCAGGCGTTGTTGAAAGAAAAAATCCTGGACAAGCGGCCGATCGAGCGCGGGCTCAAAGATTCGATTCTTACAATTGCGAGCTATTTCGGATGGGCGCTGGGGCTGGTACTGGCCCTTGGCTTCCTGGGGGTAAACACCACCTCGCTGGCGTTGATTTTCGGGGCGCTGAGCATCGGGATCGGGTTCGGGCTGCAGAACATCTTCAACAATTTTATCAGCGGGCTAATCCTGCTGTTCGAAAGGCCCATTCAGGTCGGGGACTACGTGGAGGTCGGCGGGCTGTGGGCCGAAGTCAAGAAAATCAACGTACGCTCCACGGTGGTGCAGACCTTCGACAACGCCTCGGTGATCATACCCAACTCCGAATTCATCAGCCAGCAGGTGACCAACTGGAGCTTCAAGGACAAGCGGATGCGCCGCAACCTGGATGTAGGGGTTGCCTACGGTTCCGACGTGGACCTGGTGAAGAAAACCCTGCTGGAGATCGCTCTGGGAACCCCCGGGGTTCTGGAGTATCCCCGACCGGACGTCATCTTTGTCGATCATGCCGACAGCGCCCTGATTTTCCGCCTGCGCATCTGGGTCGATGTGGATGATTATTGGACGGTTGCGAGTCGGATCCGTTTTGACATCGACCGGCGCTTCCGCGAGCTGGTAATCGAAATTGCATTCCCGCAGCGAGACCTGCACATCCGCACATTGCCGAAACAGATGGAAAAGGCAGTTGTTCCAGACAATTCCCACAATGCTTCGCCCGACCCGCACGAAGACTTATAAAACACTCGACACGGACGCTGAGTTCGAAATTTGAAAAAAACTTATGCTGGTTTCATCAATACTGCAGATTATCTCAACACAAGATAGAAAATGTCTGTTCTGGACGCTTTTAAACTGGAAGATCAGGTAGCTATTGTTACCGGTGCCGGCGCTGGAATCGGCCGTGCAATCGCCGAAATTTTCGGCCAGGCCGGTGCGAAAGTCGTGGTCAGCGACCTGAAAGCGGAAACCGTCCAGGGAGTTTTCGAAAGCATTCATGAGGCTGGTGGTGCAGCCTTCGCCGTTGCATGTGATGTCACCGAAAATGCAGATCGAATCCATTTGGTGGAAAAGGCTATCGATGTATTCGGAAAAATAACGATTTTGGTTAACAACTCCGGTGGTGGAGGTGCCAAGCCGTTTGACATGCCTATAGAAAAGTTTATCCTGGCTTACAAATTAAACGTATTTTCTGTTTTTCACCTTTGCCAGTTGTGTGCACCCCAAATGGAGACAACCGGCGGAGGTGCCATTTTAAATATCTCTTCAATGGCTGGAGACAACAAAAACAGAAAAATGGCATCCTACAGTTCTTCCAAAGCAGCTTAGAGCCATCTCACCCGGAACGCGGTTTGCATTTTTAATACAAAAGTAACTTTTCCGATGTAAAAAGATCAAAAGCACAATAAAAAATCCTGACATTCATTGTAAGCGTCTATTCCATTGCCAGATTAA
>JASFTL010000010.1:0-21602 GCA_050053555.1 Desulfobacterales bacterium | reverse complement strand
ATTATTACTGAATTGGCAGGAATTGCAAGTGAAAATTTCAAACATTGATCTCATCGCGGAATGTAAGGCCAGATACGTTGCACTTCGTCAGCTTGGATTCCGAGCGCTATTTCTATTTGTTAATTTTTTTCTAATCATTATGGCCTTATATCAGCTCAAACCGGCGAGCCGGTCGCTCTTTATTGAATCTATAGGCGCCCAACACCTGCCCTACATATGGATAGCCACCGCATTAACGATGGCTGTCTTCATTGCGTTTTATCACCGCCTGGTCGAACGCCACAGCCGAATCAATGTCGTGCTGAGTACCTGCGTGTTGGTAAGTGCGCTGCTCGCTGTTTTTCGCTTATTATTGCATTATCCTGGACCCCTTGCCGCAGCCTTTTTTTATGTCTTTGTTGATATTGTCGGTGTCATACTGGTCGAGCAATTCTGGAGTCTCACGAATTCGATTTACACCACCCAGGAAGGCAAATCCTGGTATGGTTTTGTCGGTACGGGCGGATTGGTTGGTGGTGTGATCGGCGGCTGGGTGTCGGCCATGTTTATTAAGTACACGCCCCTGCAAACGCCGGATCTGCTCTTAACCGCTGCAGCAATTATAATGATTATTTTTGTCTTGACATGGATCATGGGAAGGGCCGGAATTTTTTGCGAGGTCGACCATGTTGTTCCAATCATTGAAATGGGCAGCGGAGGATGGCGTATCCTGCGTCATAGCCGGTATTTGCTTCTAATTGCCGCCATTTTGCTGCTGGCGCAACTGGCATCGCCTATCGTTGAATATCAATTTTTTAACAGCGTTGAAGCTTCCTATCCGGAGCGCGAAGCACGTACCGCCTTTTTGTCGTTGTTTTTCGCCTTATTGGGTGCGCTGTCTATTGCGGTGAATATGGGCATTACTCCCCTTGTCCATCGCTATCTGGGAGCGATTGCCGGGCTTTTGGTGCAACCGCTGATGATCTGGATTTTTTCGTGGTGCTTCTTTTTTCAATCCACCTTATTTTTTGCCGGGGCGACCAAAATCAGCGATCGCGCAATGTCGTATTCGATAAACCGCGCATCCAAAGAACTGTTGTACGTACCCGTTGATTCTGTTTTAATATACCAGGCCAAGGCCTGGATTGACATGTTCGGATATCGTTTGTTTAAAGTAACCGGATCGGTTTTAATTTTGCTGTTTACTCAGTGGTTACCATTTGCGGTCAGTTTGCCTCAGCTCAGCTGGTTTACCGTCAGTATCTGTGTCTTCTGGATTCTTCTTATTATGATGTTACGCAATGAATACCAGCTAATTTGCGAGCAATCTGTTTGAATCTTTTACGCAAATCGTATGGCAGAAAATCAAACTCACCTTGAAACGGCGCATTCCATCAATTCCCGCCATTGACATTCTTGCAAAATTCAATAATCATCGTTTTGTTGGTCCTTACCTGAAAAGCTTGCAGCTTGTATCAGAGATGATGGATTTTCGTCAATGGCTTTGACCCGACATTTCCGTAAGTGAACCGCGCCGAAGCCTCGGAATAATTTGTTGTGACCGGCTGCGGGCGGCAACCCCTTTCGGCCTGAATATGTCGGAGATTGCCGAATAATGAGTTTCAGGTAAAAACTTCCTGACTCCTAAAAATCATAAAACGGGGTTGCGAGGTGAATGATGACGAAGAATATCAGAATCGGCATTATCGGCGGCAGCGGGTTATACGCGATGGAAGAATTGACCGATGCTGAGCATGTCTCCCTGGAGACTCCCTTTGGGGCCCCATCAGATGCCTATGTTATTGGTGCATTGGAGAATGTCCGGATTGCCTTTCTTTCCAGGCACGGCAAAGGTCATCGCCTGAGCCCTTCGGAGCTTAACTTTCGGGCCAATATTTACGGGTTTAAACAGTTAGGCGTCGAGCATCTTATTTCCGTTACTGCAGTGGGAAGCCTAAAAGAGAACATTCTTCCGCTGGATATCGTTATTCCCGATCAACTTTTCGACTGTACCAAAGAGCGCGACAGCACCTTTTTCGGCAACGGGCTGGTGGCCCACATCGCCTTTGCCGATCCGATGTGTCCGGACCTGGCGAAGCTGATTTATAAAGGCGGAACGCAAGTCGGTGCTCCGATTCACCAGGGCGGGACCTTGCTGTGCATTGAAGGACCGGCCTTTTCCACCCGGGCAGAATCGAATGCGTACCGTCAATGGGGGATGGACATCATCGGCATGACCAGCCTTCAAGAGGCCAAGCTGGCCCGTGAGGCGGAAATCTGTTATGCGGCCATCGCCATGGTTACCGATTTTGACTGCTGGCACGCAGAGGAATCAGAGGTAAACGTGGAAACCGTGGTCCAAAACCTGAATAAAAACATATCCTTTGCCAAGAAGATCATTCAGGTTGTCGTGCCCAAAATTTCAGATAAGCGCGAATGTGTCTGTGCCCAGGCTTTAAAAAACGCAATGATGACTGAAGCCGATACCATCCCGTCACCAACCCGCAAAAAGCTTGAATTGCTGGTGGGTAAATATCTTAAGGCATAAAAATCAAAAAAAGGAATTAAGACCGCAAAGGCCGCGCTCACAGAGCACGGCTTTTGATCTTTATATGATTTTGGATGTCAGCTTTTGCGCCAGATACGTCAGAGCGATGTCTGCTGCCATTGGGGAGCATTATGGCTTGTAACCCCATCGCTCGAGCGCATTTTTTCTCATCTGGTCTTTTTCGGCTGCGCTGGCGCCCCAGTTGCCTTTATAGATAGCGCCTTCCCATTCGCCATACATTGCATTTGGAAAGACGATAAACTTCTTGCCCCACATGTCTTTGATTTTATCGGTTTCGGCAAAGCGGCCTTCAATTGGTTTTTTGCGAAACACACTCAGAAAATCATTGAGATTATCTCCCAGCAGAAGGGCAATCTCATAGTCATTTGCCACTATATCCCGGCGCGGCTGCTTGTCGCTGGTTTTGGTGCGCAGCAGCAAATGTTTTTTGTCTACATGGGGAAAACCCAGCGCTTTAAGATTCTTCTCGGTGCCTTCATAGCCGACCATTTTTCGGTTCGTAACGTAAAAAACCTCGACATTTTTTTGCTTGGCGTAATTTAAGAACTCGACCGCACCCGGAATGGCCTTGGCTCTAGCTGCCGCCATCCAGGGTGTCCACGTTTTGGACGAATATCCAAAATCTTGACCAATAAGCCAGGCCTCATAGGCTGAGTTGTCAATTATTGTTTCGTCGGCATCGACAATAATAGCCACGGGTTTGGATCCCGAATAGGAGGCCAAAAAGTTATCAAGGTTCATCTTGGAAAGGTTAAAGGACTGATAGCATAAAGCACGATATTCAGCCGAAGTCTGGGTCCAGGCAGTGGCCATGACCAGCTGCTCATTTAAATCTTTAGTGGTATAGGCGCAACCGGTCACGAAACCAACGGCAACGACAACCACCACGGCCCAGCTGATTTTTGCTTTGATCTTCTTCATCCATCTCCTCCTTTCTCTTGGGTGGGTGCCCATAGGGCGTTTTATCGGCTGTTTTGAAAGCATGCAAACGGACGGTAAGTGCTGTTAAGCAGGCAGTTGGCGCGTAATCTGAAATAGCTGGTAGAGGCCGGGAAAATTCGGCCCATTATATTCATAGATTAAAAATAATGCAATTAACTTTTAGGAGATTTTGGACACATGTCTTGCGCATAAATAGCGATTTGCACTATGATAACAGAACCTATCTTAAATATAATTTTAATCAACAGGCTATCAAATGATCAAACGCGTCATCCTGATTGTCCTGGACAGTGTCGGTGTGGGTTGTCTTCCGGATGCAGAGCGCTGTGATGATGAAAAGGCCAATACCCTGCTGCATATTTACCAGCAAACCGGTAGGCTGGATATCCCCAACCTCTGTGCTATGGGCCTGGGAAAAATTGCAGCGATCGGCTGTATGAAACAGGAAATTATCGGCTGTTACGGTAAGATGGGTGAGCGATCGCCCGGTAAAGATACAACAACGGGTCATTGGGAAATCGCCGGCCTTGTGCTGGATTCGGCTTTTCCCACCTATCCAAATGGGTTTCCGGCGGACATCATTGAAGCATTTGAAAAAAAGATCGGAAGAAAAACGCTGGGAAATTATCCCAGATCCGGGACCAAAATTATAGAAGAGCTCGGAGAAAAGCATCTAAAAACCGGCCGGCCGATTGTTTATACTTCAGCCGATTCGGTATTTCAGATTGCCGCCCACGAAGACATTATTCCATTAGAAGATCTTTATGAATACTGTCGGATCGCCAGAAGTATTTTAAGCGGCCCGCATGCGGTCGGCCGGGTGATCGCCAGGCCCTTCGTCGGAACCCCTGGTAAATTCGAAAGGCGCAATACCGCCCGCAAGGATTTTTCAATCACCCCACCGGCCGAAACCCTATTGGATCTTTTGAAAAAAAATAAATTTATGACCGTCGGCATCGGCAAAATCGGAGATCTTTTCGGACACCGGGGGCTCAGTGCCGAAATCCATACCCACAGTAACGAAGATGGCGTTGAGCGTACGCTGGAAGCCATGCAAACGTATCGAGGACAAAAGGGGTTGATTTTTGTCAATCTGGTGGATTTTGATATGCTGTACGGACACCGCCGAAATATGATCGGCTATGCCGAGGCGCTGGAAGCTTTTGATCGCCGTATCCCTCAGATGCTGCAAGCCATGCCATCCGATGACCTGCTGATGATTACAGCGGATCACGGCTGTGATCCGAGTCATGTTGTGCACACGGACCATACCAGAGAGTACGTGCCGTTGCTGGTTTATGGAAAAGCGATCAATCGAGATATTGACCTTGGGACACGCGCGACATTTGCCGACTGCGGGCAGACCATTGCCGATATTCTGGGTGCGGGTAAACTCACTTTCGGGAAAAGCTTCAAAAAGGATATCCTGAATGCATAAAAAGGTCATGGAAGCCCTGAGCGCATTAAAACCCCATATGGGCGCGCCGCCACAAATTGGAATCATCCTGGGCAGCGGGCTTGGCGGACTGGTGGTGGAGATCGAAAATTCAGTCAGCGTTCGGTTTGAGGAGATACCCAATTTTCCGGTATCTTCAGTCGATGGTCATCGCGGAGAGGTCTTGTTCGGCAATCTCTGCGGTGTAAGTCTTTTTGCACTTTCAGGTAGAGTCCATTATTACGAGGGCTACACCATGCAGCAGGTCGTCTTTCCGATCCGGGTAATGGCCGCATTTGATATCAAAACCGTTATTGTAACCAATTCGGCCGGAGCAGTTAATGCATCATACAAACCCGGAGATATTGTGGCCATCCGCGATCATATCAATCTGATGGGTGACAACCCCTTAAAAGGAACCAATGAATTTGTGGACTTGACCGAGGCTTACAGCCGTGAACTCCGAAACCTGGCCCAAAAAATAGCCGACCGTCAGGGTCTCACGCTGCACTCAGGCGTATATGCGGCTTATAGCGGACCGTCTTATGAAACCCCCGCTGAGATCAGAGCCATGCGCACCATGGGGGCCGACTTGGTGGGTATGTCCACCGCACCGGAAGTCATTCAGGCCAACAGTCTGGGGATGAAGGTCCTCGGGCTTTCCATGATCACCAATATGGCCGCCGGCATGACCGCAAAGCCGCTTTCGCATCAAGACGTCATTCAAACTTCGAAAAAGGCCTCGGCAAAATTCAGCGCCCTGGTAAAGGGAATTCTCGAAGCGCTAAAACCGTGAAAAAAATAATCCAATTAATCCTGTAAATCCTGTCAAATTTATATAATAAAATATAGGATCCATTCCAAATGATAACGCTTAAATTTCTGTGAAAAGCACGATGATATGGATGTATACGAACTCATCAAAAAGAAACGAGACGGTCTGGAACTTTCCGCCGAAGAGATCGATTTTATGATCAGCGGATTTGTCAGCGGCCGCATCCCCGATTACCAGATGACGGCATTTTTAATGGCGGTGTATTTTAGAGGCATGAGCATCCAGGAGAGTTGCGATCTGACTTCGGCCATGGTGGAATCCGGAGAAACCGTCGATCTATCCAAAATCAACGGTTTCAATATCGACAAACACTCAACCGGCGGTGTCGGGGATACCACCACCCTGGTGCTGGCGCCGCTGGTGGCGGCCAGCGGCGGGATCGTCGCAAAAATGAGCGGTCGTGAACTGGGGCATACCGGCGGCACGGTGGACAAACTGGAGTCCATCCCGGGGATGCAGGTTGAACTTTCACAGGACAAATTTATTGATATTGTCAACGACATTCATGTCAGCCTGATTGCCCAGACAGCCCGCCTGGCGCCGGCCGACAGGCAAATCTATGCGCTGCGCAACGTGACGGCAACGGTAGATTCAATTCCGCTGATCGCCAGCTCCATCATGAGCAAAAAGCTGGCGGCCGGTGCCGATGGGATCGTTCTCGATGTCAAAACCGGTGCGGGCGCCTTCATGCAAAAATACGAGGATGCTGTCGAACTGGCTAAAACCATGGTATATATCGGAGAATGTACGGGCAAAAAGGTCATGGCCTTGATCAGCGGTATGGAGCAGCCCCTGGGAAACGCCATCGGCAACGCTATCGAGATAAAAGAAGCTATTGATACCCTTAAGGGCAACGGACCCCGGGACCTGGTGGATCTGGTGCTGGAGCTGGGCAGCATGATGCTTGTCATTGCAGGCGTTGAAACATCCGCCTCAGCGGCACGGCGGTCACTGGAGAAAAACATTGCCCAAAGAAAGGGCCTGGAAAAACTGGCCCAACTGATCGCCGCCCAGGGCGGTAATCCCAAAGTGATCGAAAATCCCGATTTACTGCCCCAGCCGAAGACCAAAGTCGAGGTCCGGGCCGAGGCTGCCGGTTTAATCGAGAAGATGAATGCCCTGGAAGTCGGGATGGCTTCCAGAATACTGGGCGCCGGCAGAACGACCAAATCGGAGCCCATCGATCTTTCTATCGGCATTTTGCTAAAAAAGAAGGTCGGCGACTGCGTTGAAAAGGGCGAACCGCTGGCTGTTTTTTATTCAGACGGTGATAAACACAAGATCGATCCGGCTAAAGCCAAATTTTTAAGTGCCTGTACCATCGGAGACCGCGAGGTTAATCCGCCCAGGCTATTCTATGCAAAAGTCTATGCCGATACTGTGGAAGAACTCAACCCATCATGACAGAGCGCCAAAAACAATTTGAAGCGGCCCTGAGCGAATTTCCGGAACCCGTCCAGAAAATCCTGCAAACCATCCCCCGGCAAGCCGGCCGGCTTTTCTTCCCGCAGTGCACCGAGCTGATCGAGCATCTGGGGATCGATGCGGAAGAGCTGATGACCCGCCTACTCCCGCTGGCAAAAATATATGCGACAGTGCCGGTTTCCGGGTTTCAGGTCGGCGCCGTGGCCATGACTGCTTCGCGGCGCAATGATGACCGATTCGATCTTTTTATGGGAGCCAATCTGGAATTTAAGCATCAGTCCCTGAATCAGACGATTCACGCCGAGCAATCGGCAGCCCTGCATGCCTGGCATCAAGACACTCAATATCTGAAAGCAATCGCCACATCCGAAACGCCCTGCGGACACTGCCGGCAATTTCTCTATGAATTTGAGAAAAATGCAGACCTGATGGTGATTACCCCGGATGGGAAAAAACAAACGTATCGTAAAACAGCACTTGCAGATCTGTTGCCCGAAGCATTTGGTCCGCTGGATTTAGGTAACTACAGCGGCCTGATGTCTTCTGCGGCGCCGCGTCATAAACTGCGGTTGCAGGCTGCCGCTAAAGACCGGACCGTTGCTCAAGCCCTGTCAGCGGCCCAAAAATCATATGCGCCCTATACTCAAAATTATGCGGGCTGTGCCCTTCAGACCCAAACCGGAGAAATTTTCAGCGGCCGGTACGCAGAATCTGCGGCTTTCAATCCCAGCCTGGCACCGCTGCAATCCGCCATCGTTTGTATGCATATGACCAACTTTGAGCAACAGCCATCCATTGAGCGCGTGGTTCTGGTCGAAAAACCGACTGCGGTGAGTCAGCGTAGAATTACGGAACAGCTATTAGAGTCCTGGGCACCCGGGGTAGCGCTGGAATATTTCGAAATTAAATGAGTTATAGCCTCTACAAAACTTAATCAGGTATATTTTTACCTTTTTACCTAATTTATAAAAATACGAAATCCGAAGCACGAAGCCCGAAACAAGTGCGAAATCTTTACCCTGTGGAACCCTCCGGATGAGGGCCGCCAAAAGGCGGCATTCCACAGGGCAGGTGTTCCAATGACGAAAAAGATATCCGCATGCGGCATTATTGAAAACATGATCCTGTTTGGATCATTTTAATTTTGGTGATTCGAGCTTGTTTCGACCCATTTTTATTAAATCAGGCGAGTTTCGATATTCGGAATTAATAATCCGAATAAACCATTTATAAGAATTGCGATATTGAGGCAGAAAATAGGTAAAACTAGTTACGAAGTGCCTAATCTTGTAGGAGGAATGATGACGAACAATACCATCACGGCTGCGGAAATGGCTCAATATATCGATCACACCCTGTTGAAGCCGGAAGCCACATTTGACGCACTGGCCAGGCTGGGTGCCGAGGCCATTTCCTATGGCTTTAAGGCCGTATGTGTTAATTCGGCAAATGTTGATTATATCGCCGCCAAGCTCCAGGGCAGCAGCGTGGGCGTTTGCACGGTGGTGGGGTTTCCACTGGGTGCCATGCACATGCGTGCCAAAGCGTTTGAAGCCCAAAATGCAGTTGGAGAAGGCGCCAGCGAAATAGACATGGTGCTCAACATCGGTGCCTTGAAAAGCGGAGATCTGAAAACGGTTGCGGCTGACATCCAGGCGGTGCGCAAAGCTGCTGAAGACCCAATTGTACTGAAGGTCATCATCGAAACCTGCCTGCTGACCGAAGGAGAAAAAATCAAAGCCTGTGAAATCACCCAAAATGAAGGTGCGGATTTTGTTAAAACCAGTACGGGCTTTGCGGGCGGCGGCGCTACAATGGAAGATGTTGCCTTGATGCGCGAGGTCGTTGGCCGCAAAATGGGGATAAAGGCCAGCGGCGGGATTAAGGACTGGTCCACGGCGCTGATGATGATCAAAGCGGGTGCCACCCGGCTGGGCACGAGCTCGGGGGTGGAAATTGTTGAAAATGAATAAACTGATCATCACGGTGGCTCTGACCGGAAATGTGCCCACCCAACAAATGAATCCCCACCTGCCGGCCACCGCGGAAGAAATGGCCGCGGACGTCCGTCGTTGTGCCGATGCCGGGGCGGTTATCTTTCACGTTCATGCCCGCGACAAGCACCAAAAACCGACCCTTGATATCGATGCATTTAAAGCCAGCGCCCGGCGTATTAAAAAAACCGCTCCCGAGGTCATCATCCAGCTTTCCACCGGCGGCCGGGCCGGCAAAGACTGGGAGGCCAGAGCCAATCCCGTCAGGCTGCTGCCGGAGATGGCCTCTTTTACGACCGGATCCAGCAACCTGCCGGGAATCATCTATGAAAACTCGCCGCAGTTTATCGAATTCCTGGCCGGGGTATTCAAGGAAACCGGCGTCAAACCGGAAATCGAGGTGTTTGAAACCGGTATGATCAGTAATGCCGTTTACCTGCAAAACAAGGGTTTCATCAAAGCGCCGCTGCATTTCGACTTTGTCCTTGGCGCGCCCGGTTCGATGGCGGGCACGGTCAAAAATCTGGTGTTTTTATCGGAAAGCATCCCGGCCGGCTCCACCTGGACGGTGGCCGGCATCGGCAAAGCCGAAATCCCCTTGGCGGCTGCCGCGATTGCGATGGGCGGGCATGTGCGTGTGGGGCTGGAAGACAACCTCTACCTGCCGGACGGATCCCCGGCCTCCAACCTCAAACTGGTGGAAAAAGTGGTGGCAATTGCCAAAGAAATCGGCCGCGACATTGCCGGTCCCGATGAGGCCCGCAGCCTCCTGTCTCTGAATCCTCAATTCAAGGACCGAATATTACTCGAATAGTTTACAATTGCGAATCAACAACTCAATCATACAGCTCAAGTTTAATCGGTTATGCTCCGCCATTATTTGGCATGCGAATCAAATGCGAAATATAGATTTGACAAACAGCCTCTCCAAACAATGAACCAATAATGAATAACGAACAGCCCATAATCCCGAATTGAGTGATACACTCGATGCGGGATTATTCTTTTAAATTCAAAAGGATCAATTTGATCACATTATCCCTTGGGAGCACCGGTCGCTATCGCGAGTCCGATCTCCTCCCTTTTTGCTTCACTACCTTCAAACATGCCCACGATCCTGCCTTTAGACATTACCGCAATCCGGTCACTCAATGCCATTATCTCGTCCAAATCTTCAGATACAAAGAAAATGGAAGAACCCGCCTCTCGTAATTGCATGAATAGTTCCCATGTATGATCGATGGCTTTTGCATCGAGCCCCTGGGTTGGATAAACAGCCACAAGACATTTCGGCATCCTCCATGTCTCTCGACCTAATATGAGTCGCTGAATGTTTCCGCCAGAAAGTATTCGTGTCTGGGATTTCCAAAGATCGGAAACAAGCGCACCGAATCTGGACACGATCTCCTTTGCGTGCTTTGTTATTTGAGATAGGTTGAGGAAGAATCCTTTTGAAAATGGAGAAGTCCTGATGTCCTTCAAAACAACGTTCTCCGCGACTGTCATGGGCTCGATTACACCCATTTCGCGTCTTTTCTCTGGTATATGCGCTACACCAGCCCTTATTATTTTCCCCGGCGTGCGGTTTGTAAAATCCTGCCCCTGAATGATCACCTGGCCTTTAGTGGCCCTCCTTAGTCCTGTGATGACCTCGGCTAGATCATTCTGGCCATTTCCAGAAATGCCTGCAAAACCCAATATTTCTCCTTCCCGGATGGAAAAAGAGACATCCTGCAGTACGGGTTCATCACTTAAAGATCGGGCTTCAAGGTTCCTGACCTCCAACACGATCTGAGTGGATTTGATCGGTTTTCTTTCAAGATGGACTGGGATGTGCTCGCCAAACATGAGCTTTACCAATTCCGTCTTATCTATTTTGGCAGTTTCTCTGGTACCCATCGTCTTACCGAGACGCAGAACTGTGACACGATCACCGACTTCCAGGGCTTCTTCGATCTTATGTGTTATGAATAGGATTCCATACCCCATCTTTGCCATGCTGTTCAGGGCCTCAAACAGGTGTTGGGCATCCGCAGAGATCAGCGAGGTTGGCTCGTCCAGAATCAGGATTTCCGGATTATGGTAAAGGACCTTTATAATTTCAGCTCTCTGCTGCTCTCCAACCGAAAGGTCTTCTACTCTGGCTAAAGGATCGATGTGCAGTTTGTACTTCTGTGACAGCTCTCGTACTCTGGCTTCCACTTCGGGTATGGGGAAGGAGAAGTCGGATGTGGGCAGCCCTAGTGCAATGTTTTGCGCTACCGTAAAGGGTTTCACCAGCGCCAACTCCTGGTGAACCATACCGATGCCATGCCTAATAGCATCTCTCGGCGACTTCAATGTCACCGGCTTGCCTTTCACATAAAGCTGGCCTTCAGATAGCAGATAGAATCCTGAGAGACAGTTTGCGATTACCGTCTTTCCAGCTCCATTTTCTCCCAGCAGCGTGTGGATTTCACCAGCCCTGATATCAAGATCTATATGATCAAGTATGAGATGCTCCCATACGCCCGGAAAACCTTTACAAATCTTTTTGCCCCTGAGAATTATGTCACCCTTGGCTTTCACAGGATCGCATTGCCCTCCTACATCAAACTAAATTGAGCGATTGTCGAGGCTGCCGTTCCGCGATAGTTGCCTATGCGGGACGCCATCTAACACAGTAGATGCGGCAAGATCGACAAGCCCGAAGGGTTTCAAATTTAAAAAATCATAATCGATAGAATTCCTTAAAATAAAAAGTTCCCTCATTTTTAAAATTTGAAACGATCATTCCCGCTCATAGGGAATACCCATAGCTGCCGGAAAACGAACTCGTCCAATGACTCCCGCTACCACGAGCAAAGTAACAACATAGGGTGCCATTGACACGAATTGCCAGGGGATAACCTGTTGAACCGCAGGCATGGTCGAAACCCATACTGCAAGGTTGTCAAAGAAACCGAATATGAACCCGCCCAGCAATGCCAACAGCGGATTTAATCCGCTGAATACAACAGTGGCCAATGCGATAAAACCTCTACCGGCAGATATCTCCTTGGTTACCGATCCCAACCAGCCTATGCTAATATAGGCTCCTGCCAATCCCGCAAGGGATGCTCCCGCAGCGGTTGAGAACAAACGCAGAAGATGAATTTTGATTCCTGACACGTCGGCAGCTTGAGGATTCTCTCCGACTGCTCTTATCTTCAGGCCGAGCTTTGTTCTAAAAAGCAAGATATATGTGAGAACAGGTACCACAATTGCTACCAGGATCATGGGACTAAAATCTCCGACCGGGGTGGAAATATTCGCCAGCCTGCCTTCTTCGGCTACGGCGTGGTGTCCGGGTACGCCCAGGTGAATCAGCCAGAACGTCACCAATCCGGCGGCAAATAGATTGATTCCCACTCCGGCAATCAGTTGTACTCCTTTGAAATAGGTGCATATCGCCCCGAAGACCAAGCCAATTGCAAAGCCTGTCCCCATTCCTACGATAAGACCCACGATCGGCCCTCCTGCTTCTGCTCCCAGAGCGCCAGTCATCGCACTCAAAAGGATTATCCCTTCAAGGCCGATATTGAACAGTCCCGCGGATTCTCCTACCACCTCGCCGGTACTTGCAAGGGTAATCGGAACCATGGCATGCAGAGATCCTAGGAAGATACCCCACAAATACCCAAAATTCATAATTGTCTCCCTTCCTTATTTTGTGACCGCTTGAATCGAAAAGTGAGCGGGATCTTTACTTTCCGTAAAAAAGAAAACAACCGTATCAACTCGGGGATAGCTAAGAAGAGAACGACAGTTCCTTCAACGACACGGACCATCTCCAGTGGGACCTGGGAAAAGAGCTGCATCATTCTCCCGCCTGCCAAAAGTCCCCCAAAGAAAATGGCGGCAAAGATAATCCCAATAGGATGGTTTCTTCCTATCATGGCGACTGCCAAGCCTTCAAAGCCCAGTCCTCTGATGGAAGGCATACCGCTGTATATCGCATAAGTCGGTGGACGGCCCATTACATGTACGGCACCTGCCAGCCCGGCTGTGAGCCCTCCGGTGATGAAAACAAAGAGAATAACCTTCCATTTCTCAATACCCGCATAAGTGGCTGCCATGGGGTTATATCCCATTGCACGGATGTCAAAACCGATGACCGTGCGCCACAACAGAAAGTAGATGACAACTGCCGCAAAAAGAGAAACAAAGATCCCACAGCTGAGGCTTGTTCCCGGTATCAATAAAGGCAAACGGCCCCACTCAGCAACACTTATTGTTTTCTCAGCTCTCAGGGGATCAACCAGGATTTTGGCAATCAGATAAAAGGCAAGAAACTGGGATATCCAGTTCAGCATGATGGTTGAAATGACCTCGTGAACGCCTCTCGCGGCCTTCAGAATGGCTACCGGCAGACTCCAGATCGCCCCTGCAAGAACGGCGAAAATGATACTCAAGGCAACACCCATAGCGGGGGGAAGATGAAAAAGGCTGACCGTAACCGCAGCCAAAGCGCCTAAATAGAGCTGCCCTTCGGCTCCGATATTGAACATTCCACCCCGAAATCCAATGGCAAAGGTAAGCGCCGTGAGAATGAGAGGAGTCGCATTGGCGAGGGATTCTGAAACTGCATATGCATCACCAAAGGCACCGCTGAACAGTGCTGTATAAGCCGGAATCGGATCATAACCGTACAAGATCATGATGATCGCGCCGACGGCAAATCCGATTACACCAGCGATCACTGTTTTTTTCAGCTCTTCGATTCTTCCGGCAAATCCCATCTCTCTGTCTTGCATATACGGTCCTTCCCTTAAAACCGCAGAAACAAGTAGAGGGAGATAGCAGTTTTGTTGCTATCCCCCTCTTGGTGCCGTTAATTTATCTTTTCAGAGGATATTTTGACCTCACCGCTTTCATCTCTTCGAGGGTGTTGGCATTTGGCACAGAGATCTTTCCAGAAATAATCTGTTTTTCCAGGTCGCCAACAGCGTCCCAGATCCAAGGAGGAACCTGGGCGCGCATATTTTTCCAGTTAGAAACGATTTTAGTCTTGTCTTGTGCCGTAATCTTTCCGGCCCCGATGCCAAACTCCATGAAGTCGAGGAGGTCCGGATCTTTGCTCATGGCAACTCCCTGCACATCAAGTCCCATAACAACGAGACCCGCTTTAAAGTTGCCCTTTACCACTGCCTCGGCGGCGTTGTAACAAGCATTGTCTACCCGTTTCAGCATACTCGCAAGCACCCGATGCCCATCACCCATCCAATCTTGATTAGCGTCTACTCCGATCATGAATGGTGGACCGGCTTCCTTGCCTTTGGCCTTTATGGCTTCGGTGATGGCCTGGAGATCTCCGATTCCTAAAGGTCCGGCGACATTATAAATTAACCCCGCTTTTTGAGCCAGCATCGCCTTGGTGGCCTCCTTACCCTTGGCAATGTCACTGAAAGTACCGGTATAAGTGTAGAGCAATCCAATGTTGGGATTGGTGCCCTTTTTCTGAACGTAAGCCTTGTTCCCCCAGTCAATTCCGAAGCGGTAACCCGCTTCGAAGTGGAACAACACCGGGATCTCAATTCCCAAGACGGCACCGACATAGGGGTAACCATAGTGCGCCGCCACCATTGCGGCGAGTGCCCCTACAAGGGCTGATCCTTCATTTTCTTTGAAGACGATTGACATCACATTTGGTGCGTTTACCACAGAATCGATAATCATGAATTTCTGATCAGGATATTCTCCTGCAGCAGCGGCGACCGCATCGGTCAGCAAAAATCCGACCGCAATGATGAGATCAAACGAATTCGATCTGGCCGCATTCCGAATATTGGGAAGATAGTCAGATGCGCTGGCGCTTTGAATTTCCACCATCTCCAAACCAAAATCCGCAGCCGCTTTATCCGTGCCCTTGTAGCCCATATCATTAAATGAGAGATCCCCCCTTCCACCGACATCAAGGACAATGGCCACCTTGCCCTTGAGTGCTGCCTGGGCCATTGCTGGTATCATTGCCAGTCCGACTACCAGCACCACTGCCATAAAAATGATAACCATCAACTTTGGACAATGTTTCATTTTTTGCTCCTCCTTTCGCGAATTAGATTTATAAGAGAGGATTAACAGACGAAAACCGTCCAGTTATATGGCAAGTCTTCTGTCAAAGGGACAATGGCTGCAGAAATCCACTTCGGTAAAAATTGACTGTATGAACAATCAAATTGACCTCAGGTTAATCATGGGGAAGCGAGATATTTATCCGGTGAAGATATGTCAAAATGCGGCGAGTATGTCAACAAGAACGGAAGAAGATCTTTGCCGTCGGGAAATGCGGGGTCGCCGGATGTACGCAAAATAATCATCTGCATGCGCGATGACGCGGACCATCATACAACACGACAGCTCCTTTTTTTAGTCATTTCGCAAATAATGTTGCCGGATCATTCAGCAATTTCTGCATTTGATTGAAAAATTTGCGCAGATCTAAAAACCGTACTGCTCGAAGTAGCGATCCGGATCCGATGCTAACTGTTGTAACCGGTAATGATATTCCCCGATGATCGCATTCCGGCTGCGGGAATTCGCAAAAGCTTCCGGCGGGAGATTTTCGAGGTACGCCAGTTTTTCTTCCAGCTTTCTCTGCTCATTTTGGATCCGTTGCTGGCGGGAAAGTTTTTTTGGGGTCGTTCGGCGCTTTGGCGCTTCAGGTTTATTTTCTTTATCGAGTTCTTCAAGTATGGCTTCAAAGTTGTCTTCGTTAATTTTCCTGTCGGCTTGTTCAATTTCCGGGCTGGGCGGAATTTCCGGCGTGGTTTTAATTCGAACCTGTCCATCTGAAGGCGGAATTTGGCTGTAATGTTTGACACCGTTTTCATCGGTCCAAGAGTAAATTTCAGCCTGCAGTCCGGTTGCGGTTAGACCGGCCAATACGAAAGAAATCGCCATGGCGATGGATTTCATACCATCTCCTTCATTGTTCATTATGAGAATAAAGCGGGTATACGGCCCTTTATTATCTCAATAACCTTGGACAGAATCAACCAACTTGTTTAAACTCACGAATAATTCAACTTGTTTTTTCATCATATTGTCGCTATTCAAGAAATCTTACAAAGGATTCTAAAGTTTTTATTTACTTCCGGCGAGTTTCAAATGGCTTTAGATGCGCTTGACTGGACGATCATCATCATTTACCTGATCGGCATGGTCGGCTTGAGTTTTTTTCTGGCCCGCGGTCAAAAAACAGATCGGGACTATTATCTGGGCGGCAATAAAACCGCTCCACTTCCCATCGCCCTTTCCACCATGGCCACCCAGTGCTCCACCAACAGTCTGCTGGGCGCACCGGCCTTTGTGGCCTTTGCGGCCGGCGGCGGTATGATATGGCTTCAGTATGAGCTGGCGGTACCCCTTGCGATGATTTTTTTAATGGCGCTGATCTTTCCAATTTTGCGCAGGCTTAATTTAATTTCCCTGTATGCCTACCTTGAAAAGCGCTTTGATGCGGGCACGCGCACCTTTATCAGCATTCTTTTTCAGTTTCTGAGGGCGTTTTCCACCGGGGTGACCGTCTACGGCATTTCTTTGGTTCTGATGATTTGCCTGAATATTCCATTCTGGGCAGCGGTACTGATGCTGGGCGGCGTTACCATCTTATATGACGTTCTGGGAGGCATGAAAGCGGTCATCTGGTCCGATGTCATTCAGATCGTCGTGCTGTTTGGCGCCATTCTGGCGGCAATTGTTGTCTCCGTTCATTTGGCCGGCGGACTGTCGGCTGTGGTTGATCAACCGGCTAGATTGCGGGCCGTGGATTTTGCCAACCATGGCCTGGGCGATGGCCACACTTTTGCCTTCTGGCCGATGCTGGTCGGCGGACTGTTTTTGTACCTCTCATATTACGGCTGTGACCAGACACAGGCCCAGCGGGAACTTTCCACCCGCAGTGTTGATGATACCAACCGGGCCCTGTTTTTAGACGGCATGCTGCGCTTTCCGCTGGTTCTTTCCTACTGTTTTTTGGGTGTCTGCTTGGGTGCCTATGCCCTGTCACATCCGGCTTTCTTGGCCGGCTTGCCCGTGACCGAAAGCGGTGAAGCAAACTATAACCTGGCCGTGCCTGTTTTCGTGTTGAACCATTTTCCCCACGGATTGATTGGGCTTGTGATGGTTGGATTATTTGCGGCGGCCATGTCTTCGCTGGACTCCACCCTAAATGCACTCAGTGCCCTGAGCATGCAGGATATCGTCAAGCGTTTTGCTAAAAAAGATTTAAACGGCCGGATGGAACTGGTGATATCCAAGATGCTGACCGTTTTCTGGGGAGCCGTGTGTCTGTTTTTTGCGTTTTTTGTAGGCGGCATTTCCGATACGATCATCGAATCGATCAATAAAATCGGATCATTAATTAATGGTCCCCTGTTGGCGGTTTTCATGATGGGGATGCTCACCCGGCGAGTGAACGGACCGGGTGCCGCGGCGGGCCTGATCGTCGGATTCGGGGTGAATCTTTTGATGTGGAAATACGCACCCAAAATTTCCTGGATGTGGTGGAATGTGATCGGCTTTTTTATCGCATACACGACAGGATATCTGATAAGCTTGGCATTTGCGAATCCGAATCCCGCCAAATTGGAAGGCACACGATTTCAACGCCCTCTCGGATCACAGCGAGCACATCAATCGAACTGGCGGCCATATTATGTCACCCTGGCGCTGTACGGCACGGGCATATTGGTGCTTCTGGTCGTGATGACGGCTATCTGGGGATCCTGAAGTGAGGTCTCATATATCAAAATCTTTATAGATTTCGATACTGATTTTAATCGTACCGTCTCGGTCCATCATATGCATGATCTTTTTAATGAATTCAGGCGGGAGCCGGTAAAAGATCTCTACGAAAAAGATAACCGATCAGTCCAACGGTCAGCAAAGGTATAATGGCGAGGAAGGCCAGTACCGGCTGGATGGAAAAAATATCTGCCAGTTTGCCTGTAACGGGGGTCAGCAATCCGCCCATACCGAAGGCAAGCCCCATCATCAGGCTGGAAGCCATGGATTTTCCCTGTGGTGCCAGCCTTTGTGCCAGCGCAACACCCAGCGGAAGAGGGGCCAAAATAAAAAATCCGAATAGAAAGACGAACACAAAAATCCAGTAGCCCGGCAGGTAAAGGGCGGCCACCATGCAGGGGGTGGCCAGTAAAAGAGCGGAAATAAATACAGGCTTAAAACCGATCCGATCCGAAAGGTGGCCGGCCAAAAGTCCTCCCAGGGCACCGGCGACGGTGAACAAGGAAACCAGGGCACCGATCGAAACCAGGGAATAGCCCTGATGGGCAACCATTACAGGAAGGAAGGTGACAAAGGATTGGCTAACAAAGGCGCGCAGGGTCATTACCAGCCAGATCAAAATAATCGGCAGCCAGACAGGGCCGAAAATTTCCTTGATGGAATTGACAAATCCCTGACTCTTTATTGTGCTGGCCTGCGGCACAGGAACGGTCCCGTAAAGAAAAACCAATACGGCAAAACCCAAAAGCATCGAAAACGGCATGACGCTGAGGCCATATTTCCCGACCAGCCAGCTGATAAAAAGCGGCCCGATAGCAAACGAAAGCGTTCCCCCCATGCCAAATATAGACATGGCGAATCCAAAGTGCCGGCCGGCGTGGGGCTCAACCATGCCTGCAGCGGTTGGATGAAACATGGATGACCCCACCGAACCGAGGCACACGAAAAGTATGAGCATCCAGAAACAGGACGCAATGCCGGTTAGCGGGATAAAAACCATTACCAGCAAAGGACCGCCCAGCGCAAAAAAGCGCGAGGGGTGGCGGTCGGCGATATATCCCACCGGGGGCTGAACCACAAATGCCAGGAAGCGGCTCATACCGGTAATCAATCCGGCCTGGGCCAGGGTTAAGGAGAATTTGTCGATAAAAACCGGCAGCAGGGGGATAATAAAAGAGTTATAAAAGTCGCCAATGAAATGGATAAGCGATAAGGCCAGAATTATTTTTACATTGGCTTCTTGCCGGTGGGCAGTCAATTTTATGGTCTCTTTATACCATATGTCTCAAAGGCATGGCGGCTGAATTTATTTCACAAGGACCGACTGAATCCATGGGGGCTGTAGAATGAAATAAAGCCGGTATGATCCAGCGCTATTCCGTTTTCTTTTATGTCGGCAATAAATGCTTTGACCAGCACCGGACTCAGATCGGTGCCGCTGATTTGACGCAAGATGGCCAGGGCTTCTATCCGGCTTTTACGCTGCTGATAGGGCCTATCGGTTGTAATGGCATCAAAACAGTCTGCCACTCGGATGATTTTGGCACCCAGCGGTATCTGGTGGCTCATGAGTCCATGGGGATAACCGCTGCCATCCATTTTTTCATGATGGTAACGCACAAAATCGATGACCGCTGCGGGTATATTATAATTCTGAAGGATAGCCACACCCATGCGAGGATGTTGATGGACTTCCGTCAGCATGTCACCGGACAGGCGACTGTGGGTATTTTTCAAAACACGTTCGCTCAAGGCTATTTTTCCTATATCATGCAACAGACCGCCAAGCCGGATATTTTCGACCTCAGCCGGATTCAGGCCAATCCGCGTCGCCAGCCGTCGGGCGTAAATCGCCACCCGACGGGCATGGCCCTGAGTATATGGGTCTTTAATCCCCAGTGCCCCGGCAATGGCGGTTAGTGCAGAGATCTGCGCGTTGGCGTTTTTATTCATTTAACGGCTAAATTCCTTTTTGCGCTTTGAAGTTCGTATAATTGGGCTGTTTCAAATCGAAGCGAGGGGTATATGGGAATACAGGGGCGCTGTCAACAAAAAAATGGATTTGAAGGCGGGCTTGAATCAAGCCATCTGTTTTGAAAATCGCAGCACGCGCTTTACATACTGCCGGGTTTCCGGATAGGGGACCCGGCCGTTATATTTCTCGACCGTGCCCGGGCCGGCGTTATAAGCTGCCAGGGCTTTGCGGACGTTGCCCCCAAAACGATCCAGCATTTTACGTAAATATTTGGAGCCCCCATCAATATTTTGTTCAATATCAAAGGGATTTTCAACGCCCAGCTCTTTAGCGGTAGCCGGCATTAGCTGCATCAAGCCCCGCGCACCGGCCGAAGAGACAGCCCGCACCTTAAAATTTGATTCCGCCCGGATCACACCGTTGATCAGCTGCGGCGGCAAATTGTATTTTGCGGCTGCTTTTTGGACATTTTGTTCGATGAGTCCTTGATCGGTTAAGATCGTCTGTTGTCGTTTGGCAGAATTATGCAGTTTTTCAACAGAACCCATTTTTTTCAAATTCCGGCCGGAAAGGGAATTGTTTTTCAACGGATTTTGTTCAATCGACGGAGGAGGCACCTGCTCAGAAAATTGGCTTGTGACCGTGTTTTTCAACTCCGTAGTTGACGGTACGGGCTGAGGCCGGCCGCGTGACTTTGAGATAACCGGTCGGGCGCGGTAGTCGGCAATGGTTAATCCTCTGGTTTTATAGACGTTATCGGGATTTTGGGTCTGGAATCCCGCCAGTATACGTTGAAAGCCATTTCCTTTGTTTGCTGGCATCCGATAAACCAAATTTCTTCGGGAACCGTTTAAGTGTCCGATTGTAGGGTTGCCGGCATAATTTTTGAGGGAATACAGGTCATGAAATGCCATAGCTGCGCTTGAATCCTTTGCTGCCAGTTTGATCCTAAATGGACTAGCAATATTTGTTCCAAACAGTGATATTCATATATATAATAATGATTTTAGATAGTTGGTGATAATGACGATTCAACCGGAACACCGCTGCAAAAGAAAAATTTGCCTTTTTATCGGCGCATTCGTTACATATCAGCAGGCGATTTTGAAATGGAAAGCAGGGATTGAGATTTGATTGAAAGGTGTGCGGTCAGCGTCCCAGCAGGGTGGAAATAATGCTGAGAAATTGTAAAGGATCGACATAAACCCCATTTACTTTTACCGCCCAGTGAAGATGAGGCCCGCTGACCCGCCCCGTAGCTCCGCTCAGCCCGATTTGATGTCCTCTTGCAATGTGCCGTCCCTCCTGCACCTGAATTTCACTCAAATGCGCATAAAGGGTAAATATGTTTATCCCGTGGTCCACGATGACCATCTTGCCCGAATAAAACAGATTTTGGGCCAACCTGACTACGCCGGAGTTGGATGCATAGACAGGGGTGCCCGATTTTGCACGAAGGTCTGTGCCCCGGTGGTAGCTGCGATGCTGACCGTTAAATAATCGCCGGGTCCCGAAGACACTGGTCGTCTCGCTGGCAAGCGGCTTTTTAAAATCGCCGAACCACAGCCGGATGTCACTGCCGCTGGCAAAGATGCGTCGAATCTGCTTTTTTTCTTGTTTGACCCGCGCGAGATTCTTTTTGCTCAGTATGACGTGTTGGGAGTCCACGCTTAAGGATTCAC
>JASFTL010000009.1:0-21751 GCA_050053555.1 Desulfobacterales bacterium | reverse complement strand
CCGTATATGTTGCTTATAAAGGCAAAGTCTATGATGTTACCAAAAGCAAGCTCTGGCGAAGCGGCCTGCACATGAAGCGCCATCATGCAGGCCAGGATTTGACGGCCGATATCCAGGGGGCGCCGCATGAATCGGATGTTTTAGATCGATATCCTCAGGTCGGAACGCTCAAAAAAGAGGTCGAAGAACAAGAAATTCCAGTCGTATTATCCTGGCTGCTAGCACGTGCACCCATGCTCCGGCGTCATCCCCATCCGATGACGGTGCACTTTCCCATTGTATTTGCGTTTTCAGTTACGGTTTTCAATATTCTGTACCTGATTTTCGGTATTAAATCCTTGGAGATAACAGCCCTCCACTGTCTGGGGGCCGGGATTTTGTTTACGGCCGTCGCCATTGCCACCGGATTATATACCTGGTGGCTCAACTACATGGCCCAGCCGCTTAGAGCCGTAAAAATTAAAATGCCCCTTTCTTTGATCCTCTTGGTGGCCCAAATCATCATCTTTATTTGGCGTCTTAATGTTCCGGATGTGATGGACGCCATCCAGGGGGTCAATATCATTTACTTTCTGCTGGTTGTCTCCCTGTTTCCGATAGTGGTCGTTATTGGCTGGTTTGGGGCTTTTCTCACATTCCCTGTCGAAAAATCCTAAAAATCGTGTCATAGTGATTTCTAACCCATCACCTGCTTCCCCACCGGACAGGCCAGCTCACATCCCCTGCAATACTTGACGCAATAATAAGGTTCCTTATCGCCTTTCGGTTTCACCATGATACCTTCTTCAAATTCGTCGATCGCCAGCCGAACTTCCTGATGTTCTTCATCGCTTGCCGGCATCGCCATGACGGCTTCCTCAATATCTTTTTCCATCTTTACGTTGCAGGTCACCCGGTCATAGGTTCCGTTGATGCCGGGTAATATGGATTGGCCCAGCGCATCGGCCGAATAGACGGTGTTTTGAAAAGCTTTTATGGGACAGGCTGTGCGGCAGGGTTGCTTGCAGCCTTCGCAGGGATTGAATTCAAGCAGACCGGTGGCTTCTGCTTTCCGGTCCAGCAAAAGCGCCCGGAAGCGGATGCGCGGGCCGTATCCAGGTGTGATCACCAGATTGTTCTTGCCGATACATCCCAGACCGGCCATTACGGCCGCATCTTTTAAAAAGATTCCGCCTTTTTCAACAAAATAAGGCAGTTTATAGGTTTTGACAGAAAATGTATTTTCAATCCATTCGGACAGTTGCTTATTGATCCGTACGAGAATACGGTTGCCGGGTGTTCCCTTGCCGTCCCACCAGTCAAGTTGCGGTTCATCGGCGTTGTGTTCAACACCGATCACTACTGCAGATACCGCATCTGCTGGCCAGGCCACCTCGTCGGGCTTGACATCGTCTTGTTTGTCTTGCCAATGTACTTTGAGGTTCATACCGATTTTAGGATAGATCCGGTGGGAAGGCGACTCTTTCAAAGATTCGACGTAGGCAACCCCTGCAATGGCGGCGCCCAATGACTTGGCTTTTTCAATTATTTTTTCAGTCAGCTCCGAGCTGGAAGGCAAATTCATGGCTTTTTCCTTCCCATTTGTGATTTCTGTGCGATGAAACGGTGAAATTCCGAATTTTTACAACAAAACAAATCATTTGAAAACACAATTTTTGCTTTGTTGGAAATAATTTGACGTGAAAATCAATTTATGGGGGTTGGAGATTAGCCTGAAAACGTCAGATTGATAGAAACACAACTATCAAAGTTCCTCAAAATTTTGCAGATATGAAATGCCTATCACAAGGTTCGGGGCATTGAGCCGGCGTTTTTCAAATGCTCAGTCTATGACCACCTGGCAGGCATTTTCATGGTGTTTGCAGGAGATGGACTGACCCTCAGCTTTGACGCCCACCCCCAGGATTCCCATGCGTTTCATTTCAAACGTATGGGTTAAGGACAGGTTGGCATCTTGGAATGCCTGCCGCAACTCCTGGCTGTTGAAGCGGTTACGATCGGGGTGGGCCACGATATGTTTGGTGATAAAATTTTGATAAAGGCTGGGATAATATTCTTCCATAAAATAGACACCGCCGTGTTTCAGGACCCGGGCAACTTCAGTCAAACCGTCTTGCCAGGCCGGGACGTGATGCAAAAATCCGAAACCGAAGACGGCGTCTAAAGAATCATCTCTGAAAGGAAGCCTGGCGGCATCTCCCACACATAAATAGATATGATTTTCATTTTGACCGTTTAAGCGCTGATTGGCTTTTTGGATCATTTGAAGGTCTAAATCCAGCAGATATAGCCGATCAGGTCGATACGCTTCGGAAATAAGTTTGGCGCCCGCGCCGCGTCCGCAACCCACTTCTAAAATGGTCCTGCCGGCTTTTAAGGCCACCGTGCTCCTAAACCATTGCATCACCAGCAGCTGTCCGACCCGTCTTGCCGGGCTGTTTACAAACCAGCGCTCTAGTCTATTGAGTTTCATTAGGCAAGGCTTCAAATTTGAGCATTTGAATTTGTTTCGACCAATTTTAAAAATCAGGCGAATTTAGTGCTTCGGATTTTAGGCATCCACTTCTATTTGTTTCTGTAGTCCATCTGTTATTCTCAAAATGCATAAAGCGCTTTTGATTTATTTGATTGCCAGATGAATGACCGCGATTCCGTTGGTCAGTCGGCGGAAGGTTACTTGAGAAAAACCGATTTTTTTGAGCAACTCAGAAAGCTCATCTGGAAGCGGAAACATTCGAATGGATTCCGGCAGATGGGTATACGCTTTTCTGGATCCGGCAATCAGTTCTCCCAGAAACGGCATAATATGAAATGAGTAGAAATCATAAAGCCAGCGGAAAACGGGCCAGGCGGGTTTCGAAAATTCCAGGCACATCATTTTCCCGCCGGGCTTTAACACACGAAACATTTCTTCAAAACCCTTTTTCATACGGGTGACATTGCGGATGCCGAAGCCCACCATTACGGCTTCAAAATGGTGGTCCGGAAAAGAAATGCATTCGGCATTTCCCTGCACGTGCCGCAACCGGGATTCAATTTCGGTATTGATAACTTTGTGCAGCCCTGCCTGTATCATTGCTCGATTAATATCATAAATAATTACGCGACCCGTTGGCCCGACCGCGTTGGCGGCCATTATCGCCAGATCCCCGGTTCCGCCGCACACGTCCAGTACGCGATCTCCGGGAACGGGTCTCAGCATCCTGACCGCGGCGCGCTTCCAGGCGTAATGAATGCCGAAACTTAACAGGGTATTCATAAAGTCATAGTGACGCGCCACTGAGTTAAAATGCTGCAACACCCGCTCAGTCTTGTCCGCGGCGCGAATACGCTCATAACCGAAAAAGGCACTTTCTGCAGGTTCTTGATCGTTGTGGATGGATGCCTGGCGCTTTTTTTCGTCGAGCCATACCATGTTTTTCGAAACCTGTTTCTGTCTGTTCTTTACGTCGAATAATCGGCAGCGCGAATGTATTTAATCCGCGTCAAAAGAAAATTCAACCGCCTTTAACGGTAAAAATTACCGCTTTCTTGAAATTATGGATAACATAAGCAGATTCATGATAAAGTTCAACCTTCGGCGCTGACCTTTATTTAGCGACCAGGGTCGCCGGTTGCTGAAAACCTGAGTCAGCCGCTTGATGTCCATCCCAAAAGGTCAAGGATTTGAAAGGGTTGTGGGCCTATGACCGATTGAATTTTGGTTGGGTTTCGGAAATTTTAGCTAACCCGCTGCACTTATTCGTGAAATAAAAAAGGGCAACCGCCGCATATTTTGGCATGATTTCTGCTTTTTTTAATAACGTAATAACCGTTGTGCAGCAATTGTTCATCAAGGATAATGTGCAAATATACACTTAATCTCGATGATGTGTTTTAAGGTCTGCTTGAAGGAGACAAGCATAATGAGCATTCCGGAAACAAACTACTGTAAAAAAGGCAAAATGTCCATCTGCACTGCCGAAGATCCCGAACAACAAGAAAAGTGTCGTTATTTTGTAAAGTCAAGCTATGAACATCGCTGCATGTATTTTACCTTTGACGAGTATTGTGATTGCCTTAAAGCTCAGATGCAGTCCAAATGAATTTGTTAAATCCTAAAATATAGATTATAAAATCCCAAGTACCAAGCATCAAATTACAAACGTTTGGGATTTTGAATTTGGTTATTGTGCTTTGTTTGATATTTGTGTTTTGCGATTTGGGATTTAAGAATTATGGATTTGGGATTTTCTTAAAGGAAGGTCGCAAGAAAGTTTAGATATTTTGCTAAGTTTGTTGGGTGCAATTCTAAAAATTATAAGACTTCACGATTCTCTTCTTGTTTATGCATCGGCAAACTTCTTTGCCAGGTCATTATCGATGACGTAAATGCAGATCTCCTTGGCGCCCTGCTCGGTATATTTACATTTTTCGCACAAGTTGTTGATTAGATAAGTTACATCGTCTCTAATCCGTTTATCATAGGTTTTAAAATCCTCTTCATCGTAATCTTTGATGGCGCGGCGAAAATTTTCGTTTTCAAGAAAGGGATCCAGCACCTTTTCTTTCAAGTTGTGCACATAGCGGTCGTGCATGGATTGATAAATTTTTGTTTCCGCAATCGGAACGTTCTCAACCATGATTTCCTGGGTAAGGGTTTTGGTGGTGTACTCTTTCTGGGTTTCTTCCCGAAAAGCTTTACGCTGATTTCTATCTGCCTTCGGCCCCAGCAATTTGCCTTCAATGCCCTCCAGAAATTCCTCCGTTATTTCCAGTTTTTCCCCGGTGTAGGTGCAGGTTTCAATAGAACCGATTTCAAAGTTAATGGCAAACAGGTAGTTTTGAATTTCCCTGGAAATCTGCTCCTCGTTGTAATAATAGAGGGACTCTTTGACTTCCTGTAGAATCGTGTAGTCATACATGCGCAAAAGCGAGTCCAAAAATCCCTGGGGTATCAGATCTCTGATTTCTTTGCGTGCTTTGGTGAAAAAATTGCAAAGATCCGACATGTTGATGAGTTTATCTTCCTTGGTATAGGTCGAATAAAATACATTGAATATATTTATGGAATCACGGCCGGAAATACCATGATCGCCTTCTTTTTCAGATTCGGCAATGATCTTTCGCCGCCGTTTGGCGGTTAATCGTTTGCGGTCTTTTTCCGACAGCCAGGTCGGAATATATCCGGTGTAGATTTCCATTTTGAGGAGCTGTAAGTTCTCATCACAAAAAAGACGATAGCGGGTCGGCTCACTGATCCAATCCAGCATTGCATCGGATTTGGTATTCAGACGAGTGGAGATAATCACTCGGGCAAAATTGTGAAGTACTCTTGGCAGGAAACGCTCATCGATGTGCCGGCCGAAAATGTTGCGATAGATCTCCACTTCGGTGGACAGGTCCATAACATACGGGATTTTGATGTATTCCACACGATCCAGGAAGGATTGAAAACCCTGGATGTTCTTTTCATCCTCAGGATTCATGACGGCCAGCAGAAGAGAAGTGACGTTTTCCTCGATGTCTTCTACCTTGTGAACCCCTTCGCTGATAATATTGTGCAACTCAATTAAGCGCTCGGTATTATGCGATTTGATGTCCATCAGGGCATAAATCCCGTTATTGGTTTTGGCATACTGGGAAAAGATGTATTTAACCAGGTTGCTGTCCCTGAGCAGGTTGTTGACCCGCCGCTGGAGCATGTTATTGCTCATTATATTTTGCTTCAAGGGCTGGTCGCCAGGGTTGAACACGCTGATGCCTTCACCCAGGCGCCGGCTGAAGCGGTACGGACGGGCATACAGCATCTCAAAGACTCGCTGTGGACTTTTCAGCCGGCATAAAAGCGCTTCATACAAGGAACTACAAATGGTACACGGCTGGGCTTTGAATACCCACTCAAATTCTTTTTCGGTGGAAAGCTGCCATTTGAATTTATCATTTTTAAATAAATCATCGAAAAATTCACGTCGGTAATGTTTAGAAATCATCAGGAGCGGATTGTCATGACTCGGGCAGGGGACTTCAACATAGTCTTCCGCGATATAAGGCGCGTGGCTGTCGCGCAGCACTTCTTCTGCGCTCGTAGTTGAATTGAGCGAATTTTTGTTATTGTCTGAATCCTTCTGATCCGGGGCCGAACCTTCCAGCAGGTTGGATAGCTGTTTGAGGATGGGATGGACCTCATAATCACTGAATTGGCCGAATATTTTGCGATTAAAACGCCAGACGGTCTCATATCGAAATCCGTCTTCAGTATTGGCATATTCCTCAAACTTGGTGAGCAAATTGTTTAAAAACGTACTCTTACCGCAGCCGGGCGGACCTTTGAAAATATAGATTTTGTTTTGCTGGGTGCCCCGTTTTAAGGCTTCCACGAGTTTAACCAACCGGTTGGCGAACAGGCGGTCTGCAAAAAACGGATTGTCTGACCCTTCCACAAACAGCTTGCTGCAGTCGTAATAGGCATAATGGATGGATTCGGGATCATCGGGATATTCATCAACACCTTCGCCGACGTAGGCTTTTATCATATCGTGAAACACCTGAAAAATATCGCGAATCACGATCCTTGGATCGGCAACCAGTTCGTTGAGAAACTCCTCAAACGGAATTGAGGTGCGCTGTTCCTGCGTGCTCATGCTGTTGTTGAGATTCAGCATTGCTTTTTTAATGCTATCATCAGCGCTGACATCTACTTCGGCGGCCTTTTCCTCTTTTCTCAAAGCACGTATGGCCTTTTTCACTTTGCCCATGAGGTGTCTCCGGTTTTAGTTCGCTGCAGCTTGGTGAACATCTGAGTTCGTTAGCGTCACTTTTGATAGCTTGCGGTCTTTCATTGTGTATAATACCCGCTGCCATTTTATTTCCCTCTGTTTGCCGGTCTCTTCCGTTGGCATTGTTAGCCCGGGAATCGGAATTCGAATTTGCTGGGATTCAACTTTTTCGACTTCGCTGGTTTCCAGCTTGACAGGGGCGCCCCACATATATTCAATGCCCATCATGGTATTGGCAATAAATTCTTTAACCAGCGGTTTGCCTTCGAAGGAGTGATTCAAATAAAGTTCGCCGTTTTTGGACTTTTGCGGATTAATGGTGATATGGGGTGGATGGTAAAGCGAGTCAAAAAGAAGCTGGCGATAATCTTCTGCTTTGCGGCTTTTTACATAATACTCCCACACGCCTTTGTTCTGGTTGAGGCGCTTTCCGGCCACAAACAGGTTATTGCGATTGATAAAATCCTGATCCACAAATGTGTTGATAAACATAAAATCGTTTAAGTTTTCACGAACTTTATAGACAAACGACATGCCTGTTCCGGTTTTGGCATCAAATTTTTCTCTTTTCCTGGCATCGAGCAGGCGCTTGAACTCAATTGAATACTTGCCTTTGTCCACCAGTTCCTCGATGTAATGGAATATACGCATTCCCAGGGCATAGGGATTCATTCCCACCCTGGGCAAGGAGGTCACAAATGCATGAGTGCGGGCAAAATCGACCTCGTGTCCTTCGATGCGGTCATCCTGCAGGAAAAGCTTTTCATGCCAGTAGCTGGCCCAGCCTTCATTCATAATCTTCGTTCGAATCTGGGGCTGGAAAAACAAAGACGTCTTGCGTATGACCTCGATGACCGGCTTCATCCAGCGGTTATCTTCCTTATTTAAGAACTCGGAGTGCTGCAGTATGTGTTGCATCAAATCCAGCCGGTGATTTGAATTCTCTTTAAGGTGTTTTTTATAAATGGCATCAAATTCTGGATATTTTCGGAATACTTCCGCAAAAAAAGCTTTTTCGCCGTGGGCTTTGCTGGTTCTGGTGCAATCATTGTATCTTTCGATTTCTTTAATATACTCAGTTATTTTTATTTTTTTTATGGACTGCAGAAATTCGTCAAAATAAAAATCCAGCATCTTCGATTTGGTTGTTACCGGCGGCCGGTTCAAAGCTGAAAGCTCATTGTGGTATCCCACGAGATTATCGATGCCACGGGCAAACTCAATCACGTAATCCAGCCAGCGGCCCTTTTCGGATCTGAATTTAGCGATCATGCGTTTATCGGAAAGCGCCCGTCCGGTGAAGTCATAATCCCAGGTGTGCCGAAAATACAGATTGTTCTGGAAAAAATCGATATGCGCCAGCACATGGTAAAAAATCATGACATTCATCCAGTCCGGATTGTTGTCATTATAGTATGAAATCGCCGGCCGGGTATTGATCACCGTCTCATAGGGATTGCTGGGATACAATTCGTAGCGGCCCTTTTCTTTGAGGACTTCGATGTCGTGGACCCAGTAATCATAAAGGGTTGGAATCATTAATTTGGGGGTTAGTTCGAGCAAATCGCGGTTGGTGACAATATACTCCAGGGTTTCATTCTGAAATTGCAGTCCGGCTTCCCGGGCCCGCTCTTTACAGCCTTCCATTATCTTCTTGGTATGTTGATCTATTAATTCCATAATGTATATTGAATATTGTAGATTGCAGATTGAAAATTAAATGGCAAAATTCCTCGAATATTCAATTTTCAATATTCATTATTCAATTCCATAATCTTTCATCATCACGATGGGTGGGAACCAAGTGCTTATTCCGATATCAGGTGCTTTATCCCCTCAATTAGCCTGGGTTCATCGGCACTTTCCTGCATGACATCCAGTCTGAGCAGATCCGGCTTTTCCGTCAGCAGGCCTGACTTTTTTAAATATTTTTCAACCTCGGTGTTGTGGCTGGTTTCCTGAGCATGTTCGGCGATGGAAATTCCAATCCGATTGGCATAACTCAACATTTTTTCCAATTGCGGAATGGACTCTTTGCCGTTGGTATCCCAATCATCGCCGTCGGTGCCGTGAAAGATGTAAATGTTGTAGTCCCGCGCCAGGTTTTCTTTTTCAACTATTTCGTTGACTAAACGGTATGCGGAAGATACCTGGGTCCCGCCGGCCACCGCCGAATTGTAGTAAGTATAGAAATCCTCTACCTCCGAGGCTTCGGTGTCATGCAACACAAAACGCGTTTCAACCTGCATTGCATATTGATATAACAGCCAGCTGTAAATCAACACATGTTGGGCGACCACCAGTTCCGTTGATCTGCCGGCCATCGAACCGGAATAATCTCGCAGAAAAAAAACCATGGCTTGTGATTCGTAGTCCTTTTCTCGGGACAGCACCCGAAAGACCATATCGGATGGCGACACCAGAAATCGTGCAGGATCGATGGCGCTGATATCGGGCAGGTTCCCAAGATGAATATTGGTTTCGACAATTTTTCTCAGGGTGGCTTTTTTATCCAGCAGCTGGCCGAATCCGTGGTGGCGGTCGGTTAGATCATAGGTGTAGCGGGTGAGGGACCTTTTTTTGCCTTTGTCTTTGAGGTTCGGCAGTTGAAATTTTTCGGTCAAAATTCGCCCCAGATCATAAGCGTTGGATTCCATTTCGTGCTGGGCGTCTTCGGCCTGTCCCGGGCCGGTTCCGCCGTCAACATCCGGGGCATGGACCGGTTGTTCACCGATTACCTCGCCTTCTTCGCCATCACCGGTTCCCCCATAGGGTTCTTCTTCGGAGGTCTGGAAGGAGGGATCATGAATGAATTTCTCTTCCACCGTTGACGGAACCACTACGACTTTGTCCTTGCCGGCTTTACCCGGTTTGATTAAACGGCCCACATTTATTTTGCGCGGGAATCCGTCTTCTTCGCGCTGTTTGTCTCTTTCCAGCAGCTCATCGATGGATCGCAGGCTGGTGTTGTGGGTGCTTTGCAGGGCGGTGATTCCCTGCAAAAATGACAGATCATCATAGTTGTATATATTCTGAAACTTGCGGAATGATTTTGTGGATCCAGCTTCGGCGGATTCTGGAAGATCATGGACGGCAACCGCTTCCAGCTCGGCCAGAACCTTCCGCTCTTGCTCGGGCGTCAGCCCCTTTTCTTTCAAACGTTCATAAATCTCGATGAGTCTTGGATCCATGGTTTCACCGGCCGTTGGCCTCAGGTTTCAGGTGTCAGGTGTCAGGCAAAAAGCTTTCAGGCTGAGACGAAAGCTCCTTTAGCTAAAACCTCATTGGATTTATAATGTTTAGCGCTCAGTTCAACTAGTATTTAAGAAGCGATTCTACTTTATCTATAGAAACGGCCAAGAATCATAAATAGGCCATTTCCCGCCATTTCTATTAATCTTTGATTACCCGTAACACTTCCCCAGACTGCAAAGAACGCTAAGACTAGACAGACGGTCACTGAAAATAAGAGATCAATAGTTGAGCGTCTAGTCTTTTTCTTTCCTTTTGTTTCTTCCAAAAAGCCTTTTTACCTCCCACGATTAAATGCTTCTTTACATCGACCAACTTTCCATTCAGGTCCTATGCGAAAAATTTGGAAATGAGCAATTTTTTCGTTGAGCAAGGCCGCACAAGGGGTTTATTCCGAGGCGTACTTGGAGTACGTTGAGGAATCAAACCCCGCGGAGAACGCCGCTCAGCGGAAAAAGGGCCATTTCCTCCCCACCCTTATTTTTCGTCTTCCTGCGTGCAGAAGTATTCGATCGTCTTCTGCGCGCAGGTTTTGCAGTAGCCCAGTTTACTGAGCATGGTTTCGATCATGCGATCGTACAGTTTCTGGTTTTCCTCGTTCGTGCGATTGGCCAGCGCACCGATCAGACTGCCGGCGCCGGCAATATCGGATTTGAGGCGTACGTCGGTGACCGCTTTTACCAGCTCTAGGTTGTCCATAAAATCATAATCCGGATCGACAGAAATCTTCTGACCGTAAATCTTACGTATGGATGTTCGAAAGGACTCACGCTGTTCTTCGGTTTTAAGCCCCAGCCGTTCCTCCACGCTGTTGATATAGCGTTCATCGATTTTTAAGGCCTTGAGTTCCCCGTTTTGCGGGTCTTTGTACTTCCACATCTTGTCGGGTCCCAGGTTTTCGGCATCGATACCGATGATCATGTTGACATAATTCATGACATCTTTGCGAATGGCATAGGGCTCATCCATATAGGCATTGAACATTTCGGTCATAATCCGTTCGCGATATAACCCTTTTCCCGTTTTTAGATCTTCAAGATATTTGGCGCGATCATTGGCTTCGGTTACATAATCTAAAATAATGCGGTCCAGGGCTTTGAAGATGTCGTAGGCAAACATACACTGGCCTTCGTTGGTTTCAGAGCTCTCAATCAGTAGCTGAATGGCGCGGCCCAGATTGCGCTGGCCCAGGCCTTTTTGACCAAAACGGTTGATGATCTCAGGATCCTGGTTGAGTGTATCAATGACTTCCGCTAGCGTTTTAATGCTTTTCTCACCGGCGACCTCACCGGCAGCCAATTTCATGGTTTCCACCGGTGTCAGTTTTTCAGAGCGCGGCAGGCGGCTTAAAACGGAAGCGACTGAAGCGGCGTAGTTAAGATTGGGATCCTGATGCAGATTTTCGCGGGTCAGGGTCGTGCGGGTCTCATTGCCGATGGTATATGCGGTCAACTCTTTTTGGAGTTTATAGTTGGTATTGTGGGATACATAGCAGATTCGGCAGCGGTCCACGATGGGTGCTTCTTCTTTTTCTGATAAGAAGCGGTGAAATTCAGAATTGTTGCTGGTGGCGACGATCAAGGTGTCAATGGGCCACTTAAAGCCGTCAATCTCGATATTGCGGTTTTGGATGACGCCCAGGTATACCTGGACAAGATCTTTTTTATTTTTATAGATTTCGTCGCTGAAATGAATTCCGCCGCCGGCGACACGCGCCAGGGCGCCGCGACGCAAGTCGAAACGGTACGGATTGTTCGTATCGGTGATATGCAGCAAACGCTGAATGGACTCTTCGCCCAGCAGATCCACGGCCGAGGAGGTAATTTTGTCTTTAGCCGGGTATTTTCCGGTTACTGTTCCCAGACTTTCAGTCAACGGTACCGGTGTGATTTCGACGAATTTGACCATTTCGTCGACATTTCCGTCGCAATACCTCCCGATATCATTCCAGATATAGCCGCTACAGGCTCCTAAGGGTCGGTAGTTTTCATACAGTTTTTCGATGTCATCATCCGAAAAACCAATCTGTTTGGCCAAAAATTCTTTGTTTTTTTCTGAATCTTCAAATAAATTCATAGCCAGGATCATGGGATCCTCATATGTTTGCGACTCGACGGTGGAAATCTTGCCGTAATTGCCGACCTTGTCCAGATTCAAGAATTTAAATGTGTATTTGCGATTTTCTTTCTGGGTCAGGAAATTGCGATATTTGCCGGCCAGAAATTCAACGAAGAAGGTTTTGCCGTTGCCCGGTTCACCGACAAGGACAAAGGCCATTTCCTTGGAAGAACCGCCTTCGGCCGCATCTTTGACATAGGAAACGAAACTGTTGATCTCATCATACATGCCGATCACGTGTTTGGAACCGTTGCGGAAGATTTTAAAATCATAGGTTGTCTTGCCGTTCACCACCACTTTTTCAATTTCGCTTTCCAGGATCATACGGGACACCCCCTGAAAGGCATTTTCAAACCGCAGCTTGCCATCTTTTACGGCCGTCATATGCTGGTGAAGGGTGATTGATTTCTTAGGCATTTTTCCTCCCATTGCAATTAATGATTAATTATTTGCCAAGTTATCTTTCTATTGCCAGATATCGGTTGGAATCACCGATTATCGGAGATTTTTTGCCATTTTGTGATTGTTTTGCCGTTTATTGTTGACCCAAAAACTGCTTTCTGTTCGGGTTAAATTGTCGGCCGTGTGCCCGGCAAAATTTCTATAATTTTCAGTTGTTTTTCAAGCTGATTGCTGGCGTTCTACTACCACAATGTGTAAGCATCAAACCTGTTTTGGCAACCATATAATTTTAAAATTTAACGGTTTTTTGACGTTAAGCTGTATTAATTTCTGGCAGCATATAAGTCCTGCAACGCTGATATTCGTAACAGCTTCTGATACTTTGTTTGATTTCATCAAGTGCTTAGATCATTGAAAAACTTTTAAAAGCCGCTAAAATCTTCGTTTTTCGATTGCAACACCTTTCTTTTGACCGATTGCATACCCTCTATTGTCGAAGTGACTGCTCAGCTCATTACAACACTTCTACAAGTATAGATGCAAAAACAGTACCATTCGTTTCATTAATAGGTTTTTATAATATTTAAGCTGAGGGAGTCGATAAGATAGCGGTCTTTGATGACCAATACTCAGGATGATTTTTTAACGAGATGGAGGGTGTTGCCAATAACACTAATGCTGCTTAAAAGCATGGCGGATACGGCCACCAGCGGGTTCAGCAGACCACTCATAGCCAATGGGATGCTGCTCACATTGTAGGCAAAGGTGAAGATTAGGTTTTGGTGGATTTTTGTGTTGACCGCACTGGCAAATATGAGAAACTCGATGAGTTGTTCGGGTTCCGCACGCATCAGGGTTACATCCGCCACCTCTTCACCCAGATTCGCCCCGGAATGGACGGCTATCGAAAGGTCGGCCTGCACCAGTGCAGGGGCGTCATTGATGCCGTCACCCACCATGGCCACCCGCTGGTTCTGGCTTTGCAGTGCTCTAACGATGGCGACTTTATCGTGCGGCATCTGACCGCCATAGACTTCCTGAATCCCGATGGCCGCTGCGATGGCGCTGGTGGTGTCCGTTCCGTCTCCGGAAACCAGCGCGGTCCGAAACCCGCGATGAAGCAAATTTTCAATGGTTGCTCTAGCACCGTTTCGAATGCGGTCTCCGAAAACAAAAATAGCGGCCGGCCGGCCCGCAGCGCTCAAAAACACGGATGAATATTCTGACGCCGGCTGCATTGGGCCGGCGCCGGCACGCGCTTTGAATTCGGGCATCGTTTCATTTAGAAAGCGGGCGGATCCTATTTTTATGATGTTTCCACCCAAGTTTCCGGCAACACCGTTTTCTTCTGTTTGGATATCTTCAATTGCTGCCGGCTGAATATTTCTGTTTTGCGCCTGCCGCAGAATTTCTCGTCCAATAAAATGATCTGAATTTTGTTCCAGCCCCGCTGCAAGTTCAAGGGCCCGGTCTTCGTCAAAGGGTGCCAATGCGATAATTTTCTGCAGCGTCCAGTTACCGTGCGTAATGGTGCCGGTTTTGTCAAAAACAACGTCGGTAATCCGGCCGGCCATTTCAAATGCCGTAAAATTGCGCACCAGGATGCCCTTTTTCCCGGCAATGGATATGCCGGCCACCCGGGCCAGAGGAATGGCAATCCCCAAAGCGCAGGGACAGGAAATGACCATTACGGTGACCGCTCTGAGGATCGTTGTCTCCGATGATAAACCGATTGAACGGCCCACAATGACGGTAGCTGCAGCCAGCATTAGAATGACGGGAACAAACCACTGCAAAATGATATCGGTTTTACCCTCAATCGGCATTTTGGTCAGCAGGGTTTGTTCGATGATTTGCATCATCTGACCCAGGGTGGACTTATGTCCGACCTTTTCAGCCTTGATCGTAAAACCGCCTTGCTGGATCCGGGCGCCGCTTCGGATGAAATCACCGGGATTCTTTACGATAGGCAAGGGTTCGCCGGTCAAAGATGATTCCTCCACTGTGCCGCGGCCGGTTTGAATGGTACCGTCTGCCGCTACAATTTCAGTTTCAGAGACCCGAAATATATCCCCTTCGGCGAGTTGATCGATGGCCGTATATCGGCCGTCGGAAAATTGGTCGGTGCATATTCTGACCTTGCTGGGCATCAGTGCGAAAAAATTCTCCAGATCAGCCAAAACCTTTCCTTTGGCCCGACGCTCCAGAGTTTTGCCCAGCAGCACGAGGGTGATCAGCATGGAGGCGGTGTCATAGTACAGGTGAATACTTTCAGAAAAAAGATTATATGTGCTGTAAAAATAAGCGCTCAAGGCACCGATGATAATCAGTGTTTCCATGCCGAAAGCGGCATGACGCAGACCCGTCCAGGCTTTTTTATAAAAATCAAATCCGCCGTAGATCAAGACGGCGGTTGCCATAACGAACATGGGCCAGGAAATTTTAGCTGCATTCTCAGGGGATAGGTCGGTGAAGAACCCCGTGTACAGCGCAAAGGATAACATCATAACATTCATGGTCAAAAAAGCCGAAACGGCAAATCGAACGAATTCCGTGCGTCGTTCGCTTGTTGTTTCGGATTCACCGGCCCGTGCTGCCCGGTATCCGAGTTTGCCAATTGTTTCAATGATTTGATGAGGAGAGACGTTGACGGGCTCATAGACCACCTGTAGCCGATCTGTGGAAAAATTGCAGACCGAATCGACAACGCCTGGGATTTTTTTCAAGGTTTCATCGATGAGCCAGGCGCAGGCCGAACACCACATGTTGCGGACAATCAGCTTGAGCTGCAGAACGTTGTCCCATGCAAACGTTAAAGGCGTTGTTGCGTCATTCGTCTCATTGCTGTCCGTTCCGGCACCGGCATCACTTTGCCCCCTGGCGAGTTCTTCTTCGGAGCTGGGAATAATGCCCTTGGCTTGGCATTGTCTGAACAGATCGGTTTTGCGGAAAGTCGCCGGATCTGGCGAATCGGTGGCTTCCATTAAGATCGTAAACACCTGCCGGCAGCCGTTGCAGCAGAATGCATAGGTGTCTCCTGAAAACACCGCATTAACAATTCCATAACGTAATGGCAGACCACACAGGTCGCATGTCCGTGGGCCCACTGGCCGGTGATTTGCGTTTTTATTCATGGAGTGTTGGCAACCCGGATTTTATTTTTAACCCATTAAGGTTTCAGTGTTCAGGTTTCAGGTGTCAGATTCTGAAAAGCTGACATCTCTGATAGTCGAATGCTGACACGCGGCACTCGAAACCTGACACCTCATTATTCGTGAAATCTGAAACCAGAATCTATTATGAATACAGTATAAAAAACAATGGAATTGGGTCTGCGCGGATTTATTCACGGGTGCCGAGGGATTTTACAAAGGCAACCACCTTCCAGCGATCTTTAATGGTAATGGTCGCATGCAACGGCGGCTGGCGGCCATCGGGGATGCCGTAGCTGACGGTTTTGAAAAGTTCACCGGCGTTGCTGGTTTGGACCTTGAGGCTGCGCAGATCGGTTGGCAGGGGGTGAAAACTCTGACCGACCGTGCCGTTTCCGTCGTAATTGTATCCGTGGCACTGGGCGCAGTAGACACGGTACACGGCTTTTCCTCTGGCAATGACGGCTGGCTGTGTCATATTTATGGGGGGCTTCAAGTCGATCCCCTTCGATACCCGGTAAATGGCTTCACCACCGTTGGTCGGAACCAGACCGGCTTCCTTGATTAACAGCGGCGCTTCATGTGGGCGCACGGCCGGCGTTTCGCGCATGCGGCCATAGCGGAAGTTGTTGTCATAATAGATCACGGCGTGATAGGCCGCCAGAATTAGAATGCCAACTACAATAAAGAATCCAAGAATTTTTTTCATTTACTCAACACCTTCAAACGGAATGATGTAAAGATGCGACGGATTTTCTTCCTGGCCTTGCGCTCCGAGCACATGCTGCGCATAGGGAAGCGGATGATAGGGATCAGCGATCGCATAGGGCGACTCGCCGGGAACATCTTTGATTGGCCGGTAGTCCCAATCGGGCTGGCCGAGATCGCCAATTACGGTGTATGCCAGCCAGCCCTGGAATGCCACGATGGCCACGAAAAACAGTATCAGTATCCAGGTCTTGAAAACAGATGTTTGATGCTCCGGATGTTCCATTAGATTTTTACTCCTAAAACCCCGATTAAGACAATATAGGCCAACCCCCACACGATGGTTCCAATAAGGATGAGACTCAGAACTAAGGGAAAAGGTGCGTTGCGGCCTTGAATGCCGCCGGGAAATTCCTCGATAATGCGGTTTTCGCGCGCTTCGGAATCTTTACGGCGAATATAATAATATCCCAGACCAATGATAAACAACACAACCGTTGCCAGGGCCGGAAACAGATACATGACAAAATGCTGAATACTCAATAATTGAAAGTATCTCATTATCGATTTCCCTTATCACACGCTCAATCGGGTCCTTTTTCCTATCTTAATCCTTTTATCAAGGAAAAAATGACAACCGCCACCGCGCTTGCCAGACATAAACAGACCAGCGTAAACAGCGCAGCGGTTTGAAAACGCGCAAATCGCGGTACTTTGGCCGGCTGGGTTTGCAGGTCATTTTGCAGTGGCAAGAATCGCGCTCGCTGCTGATCCTTAAACTGGCCGCTGTTCAATGCCCAGAAAAACACCACCAGACTAATCACAAAACCGGCTGCCATGTATGCAATAAAATAAGGGTAGTACATGGTTGCAACTTTAATCTTAATGGTTTTTTCTGTCAGCTAATTCTATTCTATTCATTTTTTCTATCTTTAAATGATTGAAGATTTTAAATTGTAGATTGACTATTTAAGGTCCGCCTTTGGCGGATCAATTTATAGTCGTTTTTATTAAGATGGTGGAGCGTGGCGACACCGAAAATATTCAATATTAAATCAACAATATTCAATAATTAGATTAAGGTTCCCATGCAGCATCTATACCGCGCGGTTCCGTATTGGCGTCACTTTGATTGATAAAATATACCGCCACGTAGTCGCCAACCTCCCATATTTTTTGCGATTCCAGGTCACGTTTAAAGTAGGGCATGGCTGTTCCGGTGATGCCGTTCATCAGTTGATAGTAGATGATGCCACCGGATATTTCGCGACCCTTTAAAATCGTAAAATTCAGTGGCGGCGGATATATCCAGGGCTGCGCCGGCCCCATACCGTCACCGATGGGGCCATGACAGCCGATGCAAAAGTTTTGATAGACCTTATGACCCCGTTGCAGGCTGGCCTCAGTCGTCGGATAGGGATTCGGTATATTGCGCCAGCCTTCAGGGACGATTTCTGCCAGCCAGCGGGCGTTTGCATCCGGTCCGGCCTCATAGGCTCTAATGGACTCTTCTTTCCAGTAACGCTGGCGCTCCATGCGTCGGTCGGCATCCTTGAGTCCCAGGCTCTGGAGGTAATGAGTCACGGTATTGAGCTTTTCTAAGCCCAACCATTCAAAAGGCGGCATGATCGAATTCGGTCGCGTATAGCGGGGGTTGATAAAATGGGCAATGTGCCAGTCGTCCGGGTGTTCACCGCCTTCCTGGGACAGATCCACGCCGGTGCGCTGGGATCCCAGCGCGATGGGTTCATCGGCCACATAGTCGCCTGATTGAGCGATGCGTTCCGCCCCGTGACCCCAATCAATTGCGCGAATGGATTGACTGTGGCAATAGAAGCATCCGTTCTGCAGGTAAATTTTTCGGCCGGCATTTTCTACAGCCGTCCGGGGACGATATATATCTGAAGGTGTCGTATCACGGGTGGCATAGGGCCAGTACACGACGGTCAGCGTGATGACCGTCAGTAGGGCCAGGATGCCGGTGATAATGACAGTCGGGGTCATTCTCATGCTGCAGATCTCCGATTAAAATATAACGATCGAATAATGTTGTACAATCCGATATATGCGCCAATCATAATAAAGGTTCCCAGCGACGCCCTTAAGATATAGTATGGCTGAATTTCGGGTAACGTCCGATAGAGGGTCTCACCATTGTACCAGGCATTTCCCTGGATCAATCCGACCGTTGTTAGCACGATAGCAAAGCCGGTGACACCGATCAGCACCAGCCAGTACTGCACATCGGCCAGAAATTTGCTATATAGGGGTTTACCGGTAATTTTCGGCAATATGAAATACAGGCCACCCAGCGCCGTTATACCGGCAAATCCGAGCACACCGATGTGGGCATGGCCGACCACCCAGTTGTTGAAGTGGGTAATGCGCTGCACATGCGGCAGGGCCATCATCGAGCCCTGGATGTTGACAAAGAAATAATAGATGGTGCCGGTCAACACGAATTTGGCACCGATATCGGCATGGATATCCCCCAGTTTACCCTTGATCGTGTACCACAGATTGATCAAAACGATCATGACCGGAATCACCATTGCAATACTGTCGACAATCGATATGGTTTTCAGCCAGGTGGGAACCGGCACCTGCAGCAGGTGATGGGTCCCGATGTGGGTGTACACGATGATCAGCGACCAAAATCCCAGCAGCGACAGCGTGTGGCTGTACAGTGGACTTCGTGTCGCAATCGGCAGCACATAGTAGGCCACCCCCAGCCCCATGGGGGTTAACAACAGTCCGAAAATATTGTGGCCGTAAAACCACAGGAGAATGGCATCCGGGATACCCGTCAGGGCGCCGGTGTCCGGTTTCCAGATGACATTGCCCAGACAATAGGTGATAGATGTCAGAATGACAGCTGCGGTCGTATACCAGATGGAGACATACAAAATAGGCTCTGTGCGCCGTCGGATGGTCATGAGGATGTTGAACACGACCAGAGCGAAGCTAATGACGACCATGATGTCCACCGGCCATGCCAATTCGGCATATTCCCGTCCCTGAGTGTGCCCCATAGCGATACCGATGATGCCGGCGGCCACAGTAATGTTCCAGAATATGGCGTTGAACACACCGAGTTTATGGCTGAAGAGTTCAGTTCGCAAGAGTCTGGGGATATAGTAAAAAGCGGCAGCCAATAGACCCGGCGTGACAAATCCGAACAATACGGCATTGATATGCATCGGTCGCACCCGTCCGAAATGGATATACTCAACATTAGCCAAAAAGTCCGGTGCAATCAGATAACCTGCGCCGATCATTCCAAAAGAGGTTGCCGCGGCAAACCAGAGTGCGGATGTGAGCGTAAACGCTTTGGCGGTCGGGTTGCTCGATGGCACATTTTCAGCTACTTCGGTCGACAAAATCTAAACTCCCGGTTTATGTTAATCGTTATTTGTTATTGGTTATTAGTTGGCGGTGTATCTGCATTTTATTCTGAAAACAAATAACCAATAACGATCTAGCTATGGCACGCCAGCCAGCAGTCAACATTGGCGCCCTTATTAAAATGACACGTAATGCACTCATTCATGTACCAGGTCTTATGCGGCAAGCGCTGAAGGTTCTGCACCTTGCCGTGACATTCGGTACAGGCAATTTTACTGTTAATATGGCGCTGGTGATTAAACAAAACGTGTTCGGCCACATAATTAAGCTTTATCCAGGGCGTTGGCGTGTTGGTGTTAAAGTATTCGTGTTCCTTTTTAATCCAGGGATGGTTGGCGATAATATATTTATGGCAATGCAAACACTTCTCCACCGCCGGGATTCCAGGATGGTTGGAGTAGGCCACGTAGGGGTGGCAGTACTGGCACTGGATTTGCTTGATCCCGCTATGCACATTATGGCTGAAGGGGATCGGCTGCTCCGGTCCAACGGCGCTATACGGCAGCTTGTAAAATAAGAATATAAACACCGTTATAGCCAGCCCGGTGATCAACGTGGTCAAGATGACGACTGCATTTTTACTCAAGGGTTCAATACCTCATTACTGATTTTAGATCATTTAAGTCGTTGGCTCCGCCTGACTGCTTTCGACGATATTCGGAAAGCGCTTCAAAAAATAGCTTACCGCCATTACCATCAATCCAAAAAAACCGACCGTAATCAAAGCATCTGACACATTTAACGACAGAGAATGTGCATCATGGCTTAGCGCCGGCGCCAGCAACAGCAGATGTTCCAACCAGAATCCGATGATGATAACGCTGCATAGAATCACCATAAATACCGGTTTCGATTTGACTTTTTTGTTTAAAAGAATCACAAACGGTATGATAAAGCAGACGATAAAAACGGTCCAGGCCAGCTTATTCCAGGGGACCATCACGGTCCGTTCGATGACATAATAGGTTTCTTCAGGGATATTGCCGTACCAGATAACCGTTAGCTGGACATAGAAAAAATCGGCCCACAGCAGGCAAAATGCGAAAAACAGCTTGCCGATATCGTGAAAATGAGACGGTTCCAGACCGGAGGCTTTTCCTTTTCTGATCTGAATGATGGCCGCCAGAATGATCAAAGCACCCAATCCCACATAAAACGCTTTGACAAAGGAGTAACCGCCGAACAGGGTCGATATCCAATGGGGGTCCATGCTCATCACCAGGTCATAGCCGATCAGGCTCAGCACCAGCGTAAATGCCAGAATGTACAGGCCGGCCCAGATGGTCATTTTCTTTTTGACCTGCTCGGCGCTGCGTTTGTTGCGGACCCACCCTTTGTGAATCATCTGCCGAAATGTGCCCTGCGTTTGATTCGCATCCGATCGAAGTTGTAGCGCATTATACAGATAGGCAAATCCAATGGCATAGAGCAGCAACAATCCGATGCAATCCCGGGTAAACAGAAACGGGATATTGAGCCAGACATCTTTGCCGTGCAGATCCTCGTGCAGCCACGGAAAGATATGGGCGCGCCCTAAAAACAAGATCAGAAACAGCGCAAATGAAAGCGGGAAAAAGGCCGCAAATGACTCCGATAATGCGGATAGCGGTCGACTCCAGCGGGCCTTGGTCATATGCATCACCGCCGAAAAAAGAACCGCACCCTGGGCAATCGCAGACCACAGCAAAAAATTGATCAGATAGGCTTGCCAGGCTTTTTCCGGATGATCACCGACGATGCCGTAAATGAAAGCCGCCAGTCCGATGATAATCAGGACAACGAAAATCCAGAAGGTCGCGGATTTCTGAGAATTTTCGGCGTTTGCACTTTGTTCTTTCATGCAGTTTAGCCTTTACTTATCAATTTGAATATCGAATATCGAACCAGGAATTTCCAATCGCAGAGGTTTTAAAATGATAATAATATTTATTTGCTTCGATATTCTTCAGTTCCTTG
>JASFTL010000008.1:0-21786 GCA_050053555.1 Desulfobacterales bacterium | reverse complement strand
CATTAGCTTAGGCACGATCTCTTTTTCGTAAATTGTTTTCAGCTGTGACATTGCCCTCCTCCGCCACCTTGTCTTATGTATCTATTGCCTCGCCACATTTTACACAAAGGCGTATCTTTTTCCCGTCTTCTAGGTGTTGTATTTTAACTCGCGTGGGGTTTACGCACTTATTGCACATAAGCATAACGTTTGAAATCACCACGGGAGCCTCGCCCTCAACAATACCTCCCTGCCTGTTTTTTGCACTGGGTTTGGCGTGACGCTTGGTGAGATTGATCTTTTCAACCAGCAACCGGTGCTTTTTTCTGTCAACCTTAAGGACTTTGCCGATTTTACCTTTGTCCTTGCCGGCAATTACCTTGATCTTATCGTCCTTTTTTATCAGTGTTTTATTTTGGAGCATTTCCTGTTTCTCCAGTTTCATCGTTAACTACAGGACCTCGGGCGCCAATGATATTATTTTCATAAATCGTTTGGCGCGTAATTCTCGTGCCACAGGGCCGAAAATTCGAGTGCCGATGGGCTCTCGGGATGCATTCACCAAGACAGCAGAGTTGTCATCAAACCGTATGTAGGAGCCATCGGACCTTCGAATTTCCTTCTTGGTTCGGACCACGACTGCCTTCAACACCTCACCTTTTTTGACCTTAGCATTCGGCAGTGCTTCTTTAACGGCAACCACGATGATATCACCAACACTGGCATATCGTCTGCGGGAACCGCCGAGAACTTTTATGCAATATAATACCTTGGCCCCTGAGTTATCTGCTACGGTTAACTTCGTCTCTGACTGGATCATTTTACCATTCCCTTAGAATCAACGCCTACCTACAGAGCGGACGGTTTGGCCTTTTCCGCCCCAAGCGAAGGTAAATACCTGGCACCCCGGTGCCCAAGTCGTTGTGTATAGAACCGGATGGTGAGCATCGGGCTCCCCTTATCAAACCGCTTTATCGACGATTTTGTTCACCCGCCATCTTTTAGAACGGCTGAGAGGCCGGGACTCGGTGATCATCACCTTATCACCAATCTGACAGGCATTGCCTTCATCATGAGCGGCAAATTTGGTTTGCCGCCGAATATACTTATGATAAAGTTTATTCTTGACCAGCCGCTCAACCATGACGACCACAGTTTTATCCATTTTGTTACTGACGACGGTACCGACCAATTGTCTTCTCATTCCTTGTTTTTTCATGGCACAATTATTCTTCAGCAGTCTTACTTTTTACTCCAATCTCACGCATGATTGTATAGATTCGAGCAATATCTCTTTTGGCCTGCTTCATCCGTTGAGGATTTTCGAGCTGGCCGATTTCGTGCTGAAAGCGTAAATTAAATAGTTCTTCCTTAAGATCGCCTATCTTACGCTGCATCTCTTCAAGACTCATCTCTTTTATTTCGCTGGCTTTCATTCGACCTCACCCTGCTCAATAAATCGTGTTTTAACCGACAGCTTATGGGCAGCCAGACGAAATGCTTCTTTGGCGACTTCTTTACTCACACCTTGCATTTCATATAGGATCCTGCCAGGGCGAACGACGGCCACCCACCCTTCCGGAGCACCTTTTCCCTTACCCATTCTGACTTCAGCGGGTTTTTTTGTAAACGGCTTATCGGGAAAAATTCGAATCCAAATCCGGCCCCCTCTTTTTATATGCCGCGTCATCGCGATTCGCGCGGCTTCGATCTGTTTGGCCGTTATGCTGCCGCATCCAGTAGCTTGCAGACCGAATTCCCCGAAATTCAGATTACAGCCCCGGCGGGCAACACCTTTCATTCTGCCTTTTTGCTGTTTTCGATATTTTACTTTTTTCGGGCTCAGCATCTTTCATCACCCCGCTGCTGTGAGTTATCTGTTATCCATTATTTGTTATTTGAAATACTTGTAATGTTGCAGCGTCAATATCACAGATAACAACTAACGAATAACAGATAACTAACTCTCGATTTCAACTTCATCTTTTTTCAATATCTCGCCTTTAAAAATAAAAACCTTGACACCAATAACACCGTAAGTTGTACGCGCATCAATAAAACCGTAATCGATGTCGGCTCTAAGCGTATGCAATGGAACCCGCCCCTCATGGTACCATTCAGTTCGGGCCATCTCCGCACCGCCTAATCGCCCGGAGCAAATTATTTTGACACCCAAAGCACCGAAACGCATAGCAGACGAAACGCCACGCTTCATGGCGCGACGAAATGCGACGCGCCGTGTAATTTGCAACGCCACATTTTCTGCTACCAATTGGGCATCGATCTCCGGCTTTCGAACCTCCTGGATATCGATTAGAACTTCACGGTCTGTTAACTTTTCGATGTCGTTTTTGAGCTGCGATATTTCGGCACCTTTTTTTCCGATGACAATTCCCGGCCTGGAGGTATAAATCCTTAAACGGACGCGCTTGGAGGACCGCTCGATTTCAATTCGGGAGACGCCTGCGTGGTATAGTTTGTCTTTGATAAACTTACGCAATTTATAATCTTCTAAAATATATTCGGCGTAATTCTTGCCACCGAACCAACGGGAGTCCCACGTTTTGACGATTCCCAATCTCAACCCAATTGGATTTACTTTCTGGCCCAAGCTTTTTCCTCCTTTTTAAACCGAAGATTCCTCGTCTAATATGACGGTAATGTGGCTGGTTCGCTTCAAAATCCGCGTTGCTCGACCCCGTGCTCGCGGACGCCAGCGTTTCAGTACCGGTCCCTGATTCGCAACAACATTGCGCACGACCAACAAATCAATATCGATATCTGGATTTTGATCGGCATTGGCAACAGCCGATCGGATAACTTTTTCCAAAATCCCCGCCGCCTTTTGAGGCATAAAATTAAGGGTATTTAACGCGCTCTCAACCGGTTTGCCTTTTACTGCCCCCAAAAGCCTATGAACTTTGCGGGGCGAAATTCGCATATATTTTGCAGAAGCTTTAACTTCCATCATTTTAAATCCTTGTTAATTATTTTAAGCGAGACTTTTTGCCGCTGGCATGACCGTAGAAGGTCCGTGTCGGTGAAAATTCTCCTAATTTATGCCCCACCATGTTTTCACTGATAAATACCGGTATGAATTTTCTGCCATTGTGGACAGCCAATGTCACGCCGACCATCTCAGGTACAATGGTTGAACGTCGTGACCAGGTTTTAATGACCTGGCTGCTGCGCGCACTATGAGCTTCTGTAACTCTTTTTAATAACTTATCACTAATATAGGGGCCTTTTTTTAGCGATCTTGCCATAGATACTCCCTTTTTCAGTTATTGGTTATTTGTAATTCAAATACAAAAAAAGCTGCTTTTCACGATCAAAATTGAACTGGTTGCACGTATGCGTTAAATAATTTTGTATGTTTGACGACTCGAAGCTCCACTAATAACGGTTAACAAATAACGAATATTACTTGCGATTTTTGACAATTAGACGGTCGCTTTTCCGTTTGCGCCGGGTCTTAAATCCCTTCGTGGGCCATCCCCATGGGCTGCAGGGGTGTCGGCCACCCGAAGATCTTCCTTCACCACCGCCCATTGGATGATCCACTGGATTCATGGCCACCCCCCGAACTTTGGGGCGACGTCCAAGCCAGCGTTTGCGGCCGGCTTTGCCTAAAGACTTATTTTCATGCCCCACATTACCGATTTGTCCAATCGTGGCTGAGCATTTTAAGAGAACCATCCGCACTTCACCGGAAGGCAATTTAACCAGTGCGTATGGGGCTTCCTTTGCCATCAAGCGTGCATAGGCACCCGCACTTCGAACAATTTGACCGCCCTTGCCTAAACGCAACTCGATGTTATGGATTTGGGTGCCCGGAGGAATTTGACTCAGCGGCAAGCTATTGCCGGGCTTGATATCCGCATGGGGTCCGGATTCCACTATATCATTGAGTTTAAGCCCGAGCGGAGCCAAAATGTAACGTTTTTCTCCGTCAGCGTAATGTAACATGGCAATCCGGGCAGATCGATTCGGGTCGTATTCAATGGCGGCAACTTTGGCCGGTATGCCGGCTTTATCCCGTTTAAAGTCGATAATCCTGTAATGCCGCTTGTGCCCTCCGCCCCGGTGTCTGATGGTAATGCGTCCTTTGACATTCCGTCCACCGGATTTTCGAATAGGCTTTAATAACTGCTTTTGCGGTTTTGTGCGAGTAATCTCTTCAAATGTAGAATACGTTTGAAATCGCCTGCCCGGTGATGTCGGTTTTACTTTCTTGATGGCCATTTTATGCTCCTAAACCTATGCTCCTTCAAAAAAATCGATGCGCTCACCCGGCATCAATGTAACAATCGCTTTTTTCCAGTCCCGACGTTTGCCGACAAATCGACCTCTACGCTTGGTTTTGCCTTTAATCTGCATGGTCTGAACACCGGCCACTTTGACTTTAAAAGCGGTTTCAATTGCTCTTTTTATCTCAATACGATTGGCGCGTCGGTCGACCTCGAATGTCACCTGATTCGCAACCTCTTTTTGAATATTGGTTTTCTCGGTGTTCAAGGGTCTTTTGATAATCTCAAATTGCATCATGCGGCCAGCCTCCCCTCAATATCCTTTATAACCGGCTCCAGCAATATTAACGTCTTGTATTTAAGGATGTCATAGACATTTAATCCCTTACTTCGAAGTATCTTGATGTCAGGCACATTTCTGGATGATAGCTCCAGGTTTTCATTTTTTTCTGAAGTGACGATGAGTGCATTGGTCAGATTTAGGCCGTTCAAAAGTTCGACAAAATCTTTGGTTTTAATTTGCTTTAGCTCAAATTTGTCGAGTACGATGAGTTCATTGGCCTGCAGCTTGCTGCTTAAAGCCATTTTTAGTGCCAGCTTTCTGACCTTTTTAGGCACCTTGTAAGCATATCTGCGCCCATCCGGTCCAAACGCTACACCGCCACCCCGCAACAGAGGAGACTTAATATCGCCGCGGCGCGCTCTGCCCGTACCCTTTTGGCGAAACAATTTACGAGAGCTGCCTCTCACATCACTGCGATGCCTGACCGAAGCGGTTCCAGCACGTCGATTGGCGAGTTGCATGGTTACGACCTCATGCAACACACTGGACTTTACTGGAACATTGAAGATGTCTTCGACCAGATCGATTGTGGTCACTTTTTTCCCTTTAATATTTTTAACATCAACTGCCGGCATTGCTTTCCCCATTTAAAGGATTGGGGCAGAATCAATCGAATTCTGCACTTTTCTACCGTGTTCTACGATGGCTTGTCTTGTTGAAATTTAAGCTTATTAATGGTGACCAGTCCCGACTTCGCTCCGGGCACAGCACCTTTGATCAAAATGATATTGTCTTCCGGTCGAATGTCGATTACTTCCAGGTTTCGGACAGTTTTATGTTCATTGCCATAGCGTCCGGGCAGTTTCTTTCCTTTAATGACCTTTGACGGCCACGCGCTGCACCCGATGGACCCCGGAATGCGATGGCTGTGACTGCCATGGGTTTTGCGTCCGCCATGGAATCCGTGTCGTTTCATTACGCCCGAAAATCCACGTCCTTTTGTGGCCCCGACGACATCCACATGTTCGCCAACTTTAAAAATTTCAAGCGTAATTTGCTGGCCCAGACTGTACTCGCTCGGGTCTGCAACCGAAAATTCTTTAATATAATTAAAAGCGCCTGATGCGCTTTTACTAAAATGCCCCTTTAACGGTTTATTGACGCGAGATTCCTTTTTATCACCAAATCCCAACTGTAAGGCGTTATACCCGTCTGTTTTTTCGGTTTTTATCTGGGTAACGACGCACGGGCCGGCTTCAATCACCGTAACGGGCACATATCGCCCGTCGGGTAAAAATAATCCGGACATTCCCAGCTTTTTCCCCATCAATCCTTTACACATCGATCTAACCTTTTGTTCATCATGAGGGTCGGAAATCACTTCCCTTTTATATTTAAATTCATTCTTATCGGCATAAGGGTTAAAAAATTAGGGATACAGGATAGACAATCAGCTTACCTTCAGCTTTCAGAACCTGAATCCCTATTTAATATCTGGGTTAAAGCTTTATTTCCACATCGACCCCCGGTGACAGATCCAGCTTCATGAGGGCATCCACTGTCTGTTGGGTGGGTTCCATAATATCCATGAGCCGCTTGTGCGTTCTGATTTCAAACTGCTCACGCGATTTTTTGTCAATATGCGGGGATCGCAGCACCGTATATTTGCTGATTCGAGTGGGCAACGGAATCGGCCCAACGACCTTGGCGCCGGTTTTCGTGGCGGTGTCAACAATATCAGATGCAGACCGATCAAGCAGTTTATGATCGTAAGCCTTGAGCCTGATTCTAATTTTGGTATTGGTAATCATGATCGTTGTCTTCCGTTATTCGATAATTTCGCTGACCACGCCGGCGCCAACGGTGCGCCCACCTTCGCGCACAGCAAACCGTACCTCTTTTTCCATTGCAATCGGGGTGATCAACTCCGCCTCTATGGCAACATTGTCGCCGGGCATCACCATCTCCACCCCCTCGGGCAACGTCAATACCCCGGTGACATCGGTGGTGCGAAAATAAAACTGCGGCCGATAACCACTGAAAAACGGCGTGTGACGACCACCTTCTTCTTTGCTCAATACATACACCTCGGCCTTAAACTTGGTGTGCGGCGTGATGGTGCCCGGTATGGCCACCACCTGACCCCGCTCAACTTCATCTCGCTTGGTGCCCCGCAACAATACTCCGATGTTATCGCCCGCACGCCCTTCATCAAGCAACTTGCGAAACATCTCAACTCCGGTGCACACCGTCTTTAACGTCGGCCGTATCCCCACAATCTCTACATCATCGCCCACATGGATGATGCCTCGCTCCACACGACCCGTTACCACCGTCCCACGACCGGATATGCTAAATACATCCTCTATCGGCATCAAAAACGGCTTGTCCACATCGCGCTCCGGCTCCGGAATATAACTGTCGGTCGCCTCCATTAACTCAAATACACACTTGGCATCTGCACTGTCCGGATCATCAGTCTCCAAGGCCTTCAGCGCTGAACCCCGGATGATCGGCGTGTCATCACCCGGAAACTCATACTTGTCCAGCAACTCCCGCAACTCCAACTCCACTAACTCGATTAACTCCTCATCATCGACCATGTCGGTCTTGTTTAAAAACACCACAATCCGCGGCACACCCACCTGACGCGCCAGCAAAATGTGCTCTCGGGTCTGCGGCATCGGTCCATCATCAGCACCCACCACTAAAATCGCTCCATCCATCTGCGCCGCCCCGGTAATCATGTTCTTAATGTAGTCCGCATGACCCGGACAATCCACATGGGCATAGTGCCGGTTTTCAGTTTCATACTCCACATGCGCTGTGGCAATGGTAATCCCGCGCTCCTTTTCCTCCGGCGCCTTGTCAATCTCATCAAATGGAATAAAATCCGCCAAGCCTTTCTTGCCCAAATGCTTGGTGATCGCCGCGGTCAACGTCGTCTTGCCATGATCAATGTGACCAATCGTGCCTACGTTTACATGCGGCTTGGTTCGCTCAAACTTCTCCTTCGCCATCGTCTCATCCTCCCATGTTAAACATGCATGGGCAGCGTGCATAGAACGCTGCAACCTTAATTTTCTCTATGCGATTTGCCCGTGGTGAGTTGTGTTATGGCCTACCAGCGGAAATGGGCAAAGGCTTTGTTGGCCTCGGCCATTTTATGAGTATCTTCTTTTTTCTTTACGGAAGCGCCTCTGCTTTTAGCTGCATCCAGTAACTCGGAAGCAAGCTTTTTGGCCATGCCTTTTTCCGGCCGCTGGCGTGCATAGGTAATAATCCATCGAATGCCCAAGGCGGTTCTGCGGGATGGTCGTATTTCGGTTGGAACCTGATACGTCGAACCTCCCACACGCCGTGACTTCACTTCAATCAAGGGCCTTACATTATCCACTGCTTGTTCAAATAACTTTAACGGAGGTTCGTTCGCTTTTTTGCCGATGATATCAAGCGCTTCATAAAGTATTGACTCAGCCTTGCTCTTCTTACCGTCTCGCATAATACAATGTAAAAATTTGGCTACGAGGGGACTGCCATATTTAGAATCCGGGGCAACAATGCGTTCCGGAACCTCTCTTCTTCTTGGCATAAGTACTCCATTGTTAGTTATTGGTTAAAAGTTATTGGTTATTCGAAATTCAAATACTATCGATGATTCAATGCTACTCTAATAACAAATAACCAATAACAAATAACAAAAATTACTTGGGCTTTTTAGCTCCATATTTGGATCGGCCTTGTTTGCGGTCTTCAACCCCAAGGGTATCTAATGTGCCTCTCACAATGTGATACCGAACTCCGGGTAGGTCTTTGACACGACCTCCTCTAACCAACACGACCGAGTGCTCTTGCAGATTATGGCCGATACCGGGAATATAGGCTGTGACTTCAATACCAGTCGTCAAGCGCACACGCGCAACCTTGCGTAAAGCCGAATTTGGCTTTTTGGGAGTTGACGTGTAAACCCGTGTGCATACCCCTCGTTTTTGCGGTGCCCCTTTAAGCGCTGGTGTCGTAACTTTCTTTTTGGCACTTTTCCTGCCTTTGCGAACTAACTGATTAATCGTTGGCATAATGGTGTTGCATTCCTCTTCTTCTTCTTTTCGAATAACTGACTTGATAAAATGTTCGTATTTATACAGGAAGTGGCTTAATGTCAAGTATTTTGTTTAATATTTTCAACAAAATATTTTCATTTTCGATCCATTTTCTTACGCCAATCTATTTAATTTACTTTTCCATTTCCACAGAAACGGTCCCGTAAGATCTAAGGCCAGTTCCAGCGGGAATGAGGCGACCCATGATCACGTTTTCTTTAAGTCCTTTGAGGTTGTCGACTGACCCAGACACACTGGCATCCGTGAGAACCTTGGTCGTCTCCTGGAAAGACGCTGCGGAAATAAAGCTGTCCGTACTCAAGGACGCTTTGGTGATTCCGAGGATCAGTGGTTCGGCAGTTGCCGGTTTGCCGTCTTTTTCAATCACAGCCTTATTGGCTTCTTCAAATCGCATTCGATCAACTTGCTCTTCGGTGATAAAATCGGTATCGCCGACGTTCACCACCTTTACCCGCCGCATCATCTGTCTCACAATCACCTCAATATGTTTATCATTTATGCGAACTCCCTGTAGACGATAGACTTCCTGGACTTCATCAACCAGATAACGGGCTAATGCGACTTCACCTTTAATACTCAGGATGTCTTGAGGAACAGCCGATCCGCCAATGAGCGGCTCACCGGCGCGGATGTAGTCACCTTCGTAAACATTAATATGCTTGCCTCTTGGAATCAGGTATTCCTTCTTTTCACCGACATCGACGGGGGTGATCGTCACTTTCTGTTTGCCTTTTTTAGTGCTTTTTGAAATCGAAACGTAACCGTCGATTTCACTCAAAACCGCCACCTCCTTGGGCTTGCGGACTTCAAATAGCTCAGCCACTCTCGGCAGACCACCCGTAATATCTTTGGTCTTGGTGGTGGCTCTCGGCAGTTTGGCAACCACATCACCGGCCTTAACCGGATCGGATTCTTCGACAAGCAAAATCGCATTGACCGGTAAAATATAACGAGCCATGGCCGCTGAGCCAGGCAACTTAGCGGTTTTGCCATCTTTGTCCTTAATGGAAATTCTCGGACGCTCTTCAGCGCTTCTGGATTCAATAATGGTATGACTCGATTTTCCGGTTACCGGGTCTACTTTTTCCTGCATCGTCTGTCCCGCAATAATATCACCGAATTTAACTGTTCCATCAACTTCGGATATAATTGGGGTGGTGAACGGATCCCAAGTGGCCAGCAAATCGCCGGCTTTGACTTTAGCACCGTTTTTAACACTAAGGTGTGCGCCGTAAATAACCGGAAATGTTTCCAATTCGCGGCCGGTTTTGCTCATAATCGTAAATTTACCGCCCCGACGGTTCATTACGACTAGCTGGCCTTCAGAATTTTTAGCCACGTTGAGGTCAGCGTATTTAACAGTCCCATCGGTCCGAGCACGAATATCGGCCTGCTCTACTCGGCGGCTGGCTGTACCGCCGATATGAAATGTCCGCATGGTCAATTGGGTACCCGGCTCTCCAATGGACTGCGCGGCCAAGATTCCGACTGCCTGACCGATTTCCACACGGCGGCCATGCGAAAGATCGCGTCCATAACATTTAGTACACACGCCATTTTTAGCTTTACAGGTGAGCACCGACCGGATTTTTAAATTTGTAATGCCGGTTTCTTCGATTTTTTGGACAGCAGCCTCGTCGATGTCATCACCGGCTTTGGCAACAACGTCGTCGGTATAGGGATCATGGATATCCTCTAACAGCGTTCGACCCAAAATACGTTCACCCAGCCGCTGGATGATTTCCCCGCCTTCCATTAACGGTTCCACCTCAACGCCCAATGTGGTGCCGCAGTCGATTTCGGTGACAACGCAATCTTGAGCTACGTCGGCAAGGCGGCGGGTCAGATATCCGGAATTGGCCGTTTTCAAAGCGGTGTCCGCCAGCCCCTTACGGGCGCCGTGAGTCGAAATGAAGTATTGAAGCACGGAGAGCCCTTCCCGGAAATTCGCGCTAATGGGGGTTTCGATAATTTCTCCGGACGGTTTGGCCATCAGTCCCCGCATCCCTGCGAGCTGACGCATCTGGTCCTTGCTCCCCCGGGCCCCGGAGTCTGCCATCATGTAAATGGGATTGAAGCTTTCTGAGTAAATCGGCTTTTTGCCCTTACCCTGAATCGGTTTGCCGTCTTTATTCACCACCGGCTCCAATTTCATAGCCTCCATCATCTCGTTGGCGACCTCGTCGGTGGCCCTGGCCCAGATATCGACGACCTTGTTATATTTCTCTCCCTGGGTGATGAGACCCTCCGTATACTGCCGACCGATCTCCGACACCTGGATTTCGGCCTTTTTTAAGATATCCCACTTGGTCGCCGGGATGATCATATCATCGATGGCAATGGACAAGCCGCCCTGTGTTGAATATTTGTAACCAATGTCTTTTAGTCGATCCGAAAGAATAACAGTGGCTTTGGGCCCCAGATTACGATAGACGTAGTCCACAAGTTGTCGCAGCATTTTTTTATCCGCAACGGCATTGGCGATATCAAATGGTATTGCGGGTTCTTTTGTTAGAATTTCAAATAGATGGTAGGCATTGCCCGCAAAGATAATACTGCTCGTATCCCCCGGCTTCAGAGAGAACAGTGCCTCAATGTCAGCTTCGTTACAGCCGAATACGCTTCTAAACTCATTGAAGCTGAGTTTTCCGATCAGCCCTTTATTATCTTTGTCAGGGGCCTGGGAATACTTTTTAACACATTCGGCAAAGGGCTTGCCGTCACTGATCTGATCAAAAACTTCCTTAGCTGCTTCTTCGGTATCTGTCTGGATGTGGCGCAGCTCTAATATATCCACCTGGGGAATGATTTCCCACAGAAGGACTCTGCCAACGGTTGACTCATAGCGCTTTCCTTGCATACGCACGATGATTTTCGCATGCAGATCAATTTCATCGGCATCATAGGCGGTTCGAACTTCTTCGACGTTTGCAAAGATTTTTGGTTCGCCATCGGCTCCGGCAATCTCGCGGGTCATATAATAGGTGCCCAGTACAATATCCTGACTCGGCACAATAATTGGACTCCCGTTTGCCGGTGACAAGATGTTATTGCTGGATAGCATCAATACACGCGCTTCGATCTGTGACTCGACAGAAAGCGGAACATGCACCGCCATTTGGTCACCGTCAAAGTCCGCATTGAATGCGGTGCATACCAAGGGATGCAACTGAATAGCCTTGCCTTCGATCAAAATCGGTTCAAATGCCTGTATACCGAGCCGATGTAGTGTGGGAGCCCGGTTGAGTAAAACCGGATATTCTTTTACGACTTCATCCAGCGTGTCCCAGACTTCCGGGATTTCTCGCTCCACCATTTTTTTGGCACTTTTTACGGTAGATACGAGGCCTTTTTGCTCCAGTCGAAAATAGACAAACGGTTTAAAAAGCTCCAGCGCCATCTTTTTGGGCAAACCGCATTGGTGAAGCCTCAAATCGGGTCCGACGGTAATAACGGTACGACCTGAATAATCCACGCGCTTGCCGAGTAGATTCTGGCGAAAACGGCCCTGTTTACCCTTCAATGTATCACTCAGCGATTTTAATGGCCGTTTATTCGTTCCGGTAATCACCCGACCATGGCGACCGTTGTCGAAAAGAACATCAACGGATTCTTGCAGCATCCGTTTTTCGTTGCGCACGATAATCTCCGGCGCTTTGAGTTCAATAAGACGTTTCAAGCGATTGTTACGATTAATCACCCGTCGATACAGATCATTGAGGTCTGATGTGGCAAAGCGGCCGCCTTCCAACGGTACCAGGGGGCGCAAATCGGGTGGCAGGACCGGAATCACATCCATAATCATCCAGATCGGATCAACCCCTGATTTTCGAAAGGCATCGACGATCTTCAGCCGCTTGGATAATTTCTGGCGCTTGGCAACCGAACCGGTGGTTTTGATCTCTGTTTTCAGCTCATTGTATAATTCCTCCAGATTAATGCTTCCCAGCAGGGCCTGAACCGCCTCGGCACCAATTCCGGCTTCGAATTTCGAGCCGTACTCCTCCAAGGCTTCCATATATTTTTCGTCTGACAGCAGCTGCCCCTTACTCAGGGGTGTATCCTTAGGATCGAGCACAATGTAGTTGTCAAAATACAGCACTTTTTCCATATTTTTCAGGGTCAAATCTAGCAGATTGCCGATTTTGCTGGGCAGACTTTTTAGAAACCAGATATGCGAAACCGGTGTGGCCAGCTCAATATGAGCCATTCGCTCTCGGCGCACTTTGGACTGAATAACTTCAACACCGCATTTTTCGCAAATGACACCCCGATGTTTCATCCGTTTGTATTTACCACAATTGCATTCATAGTCTTTGGTGGGTCCGAAAATTTTGGCACAAAACAGCCCGTCACGTTCAGGCTTAAACGTGCGATAGTTGATGGTCTCTGGTTTTTTAATCTCACCATGCGACCATTTTCGGATTTGTTCCGGCGAAGCCAACGCAATTCGGATCCCAAAATATTTTCTTGGATCCGTGGGTTTAGCGAAAAAATCATAAAGAGTTTCCATAGCAAATTCCTAATTATGGGATTGTAGGATTTTAGGTTTAAGCAATCATGGAATTAATCTATTCAGCTCATGATTCCTAAATTCTCTATTTTTCGGTTTCTTCCAAAAGAGCGATATCCAGCCCCAGGGCTTGCAGTTCTTTGGTCATCACCCGGAAGGATTCGGGGATACCTGGCTCCAATACGTTTTGCCCTTTAACAATTTTTTCGTACATACGAGTTCGGCCGGCCATATCATCGGATTTGACGGTAAGGAACTCCTGCAGCGCATAGGCGGCTCCGTAAGCTTCCATGGCCCAGACCTCCATTTCACCTAAACGCTGGCCTCCAAATTGAGCCTTCCCGCCCAGCGGCTGCTGAGTCACCAGTGAATAGGGACCAATTGAACGGGCATGAATTTTGTCGTCCACCAGATGATGCAGCTTCATGACGTACATTGTTCCGACAGTAACCTTGTCGTCAAAGGGCTTACCGGTTCGGCCATCGTAAAGAGTCGTCTGCCCAGATTGCGACATGCCGGCTTCTTGCAGCAGTGCTTTAATTTCATCTTCTTTCGCACCATCAAAAACCGGTGTGGCCATATGAACGCCATCTCTATAAAAGTCAGCAAAATCGGCGAGCTGTTTATCGTCCAGATCGTTGATCATTTTTCGATGGGGCGGGGTTGAAAAGATTTTCTTCATTTTTTCCCGTACCGCCTTAAATTTTTCATCCTCAATCAGTTGATTCAATTGCTCGCCGAGACCTTTGGCCGCACATCCCAGATGAATCTCTAATATCTGTCCGACATTCATACGTGAAGGCACGCCCAGCGGATTCAATACCATGTCCACCGGTGTGCCATCTTCGAAATAAGGCAAATCCTCAATGGGCAAAATCCGGGATACCACGCCCTTATTGCCGTGGCGACCTGCCATTTTATCACCGACCGACAATTTGCGCTTCATCGCCACATAAACTTTAACCATTTTAATAACACCGGGCGGAAGATCATCGCCCTTTTCGTAGCGGCTGACCTGCTGTTCAAAAGCCAATCGACAAAGTTCGCGCTGATCTCGATAGCGCTCGAGGATCTCATGAACTTGTTGGCTTATTTTGGGATCTCTCAGAACAAGGCTCTCCAGCTGTGCCAGGGGTATCTTGGAAAGGGTGTCTGAATCGATTTTAGCGCCTTGATCGATGTAAACCTTCCGGCCTTTTTTCAAAGACGCCATGGCCTTTTTACCCACCAGCAGATCATCAAGCTGCGCGCGGACAACCTCTTCAATGACCGCCAGTTCATCATCCCGATCCTTCTCAAGAGAAGAAATTTCTTCGTCTTCGATAAGGCGTGTACGATCATCTTTATCAATGCCGCGTCTTGAAAATACTTTTGCATCGATAACCGTCCCCTGTACACCTGGGGGAACTCGCAATGAGGTGTCTTTAACGTCACCGGCTTTTTCCCCAAAGATGGCACGTAGCAGCTTTTCCTCAGGTGAAAGCTGGGTTTCTCCTTTGGGAGTGATTTTGCCAACCAGTATATCGGCCTGCTGCACTTCGGCGCCTAAACGGATAATTCCGCTGTCATCTAAATTTCTTAGGGCTTCTTCCCCCACATTGGGAATGTCACGGGTAATCTCTTCTTTTCCCAATTTGGTATCTCGGGCCACCACTTCAAATTCTTCAATATGTACCGAGGTGTAAATACCATCGCGAACCAGTCGTTCGCTCACCAGTATCGAATCTTCAAAATTATACCCTCCCCAAGGCATAAACGCCACTGTCACGTTTTTGCCGAGTGCCAGTTCGCCCTGATCAGTTGCCGGGCCATCGGCAATAATCTCCCCGGCTTTAACGACCTCGCCTTTGCGAACAATGGGTCGGTGGTTAAAGCAGGTATTTTGATTGGAGCGGATGAATTTGGAAAGATTGTAGATGCTGACATCTTTCTCTGAAGGTTCGCCTGTCGGGTGGTGCTTCAGTACAATACGGGCGGCATCAACGTCGACAACCTCAGCATCCCGCTGCGCAACCACAGCTACCCCTGAATCCTTGGCCACCACTCCTTCTATACCGGTACCCACCAAAGGCGCCTGGTTGATGAGCAACGGTACCGCCTGGCGTTGCATGTTGGAGCCCATTAGGGCACGGTTCGCATCGTCGTTTTCCAAAAAGGGGATCAAGGAGGCTGAAACGCTTACCAGCTGATTCGGTGAAATATCCATTAAATTGATGTCTTGCTTTTCGATCATCATAAACTCACCGGCGACTCGCGAGGTCACCAGTGGATTAACATAGGCTCCCTTGTTGTCAATGGGTGCGTTGGCCTGGGCAATCGGATGATCCTTTTCTTCAAAAGCATCGAGGAATTTGACCTCCTCCGTAACTTTGGCATTCTCCACCACCCGGTAAGGGGTTTCAATAAAACCATATGCGTTCACCCGGGCATAGGTGCTCAAGGATACAATCAAACCGATGTTAGGCCCTTCGGGCGTCTCAATGGGGCAAATGCGCCCGTAGTGCGACGGATGGACGTCCCGGACTTCGAAGCCGGCCCGTTCCCGTGTGAGGCCGCCAGGCCCCAACGCACTGAGTCGCCTTTTATGGGTCGTCTCTGAAAGCGGATTGGTCTGGTCCATAAACTGAGATAATTGACTGGTGCCAAAAAACTCTTTGACAACCGCCGAAACCGGTTTGGGATTCACCAGGTCGTGGGGCATGAGTGCATCGACCTCCTGAAGGCTCATCCGCTCCTTAATCGCGCGCTCCATACGCACAAGCCCGATGCGGTACTGATTTTCCAAAAGTTCACCCACCGCCCGGACGCGTCGGTTGCCCAAATGGTCAATATCATCCACAACTCCCTGGGTATCTCGGAGCTCAATCAACGCTTTTGCCGTAAGCAAGATATCTTCTTTTCGCAATATGTTCAGATTTACAGCGCTGCTAATGCCTAAACGTTGATTGATTTTAAGGCGACCTACACCGGAAAGATCATAATAAGTGCACCGAAAGAACAGATTATCAATAAAATCTTGAGCGACTTCCGGGGTTGCCGGATTTCCCGGTCTGAGGCGACGATAAATCTCTATCAGCGCGTCTTCCTTGGTTTCGACTTTGTCCATCAAAAGCGTTTTGCGGATTGAATCGCTGTTGGAAGTCGCATCGATATAAAGTAATTCAAATTCTGTAATACCGCCTTCGCTAAGCTTGACTAGTGTCTCCTCATCTATGAGTTCACTGACCTTAACGATGGGCTGCCCGTTGCTAGGATCGGGGATTGTGCTCGCAGCAGCGCGCTCGATTATTTCTTCCGGATTTATGGGAATCAACTTCGTACGCAAGGACTTGAGCCGTTTAATGGCTTTTATCGTAAACACACGGCCTCTTTTTACGATCACATCCCCGCTCTTGGAATCACGGACGTCTTTGCTAGCACGCTTGCCCCTTAGAAACGCTTCATTAAATTCCTTAAAATAGCGTTTGCCTTTAACAAAGATTTTTTCAGTTTGATAAAAGTAGCTCAGGAGGTCTTCGGTCGTATAACCCAGTGCTTTAAACAGCAGCGTGATCGGAAATTTGCGACGGCGGTCGATGCGAATATAAACAATATCTTTAGGATCAATCTCCATATCAATCCAGGAACCGCGCACAGGGATAATCCTGGAGCTATATATAATTTTCCCGCTTGAATGGGTTTTGCCCTTATCGTGATCGAAGAACACGCCCGAGGACCGATGCAGCTGGCTGACCACAACGCGCTCGGTCCCATTGATAATAAAGGTCCCTTTTTCAGTCATTAGAGGGATCGTACCAAAGTATATCTCCTGCTCCTTAATATCGCGAATATTTGAGACGCCGGTATCAGGATCAATTTCATAAACAACCAGCCTGACCGTAATGCGAACAGGTATCTCATACGTCATTCCACGATGAATGCACTCTTCTATTCCATGTTTTACCTCACCAAATCGATAAGAAACGAATTCAAGGGAAGCGCTTCCCGTAAAATCCTTGATGGGATAGACGGATTTGAAGACGGCTTGCAAACCGATATCCTCACGCTTTTCCGGCGGTATATCCATTTGCAAAAATCGTTGAAACGATTCACGTTGCATCCCGATAAGATCTGGGATTCCCACGATTTGTTTTATCTTACCAAAATTTTTCCGAATTCGTTTTGGCGCCAATAATGGACTTGACATGGCATCTCCATTGTAATTTGCGTTTTGGGTTTCAGGTTATGGGTTAAAGGAGAGAAGCATAGATATACCGGCATAGGACCATGGACCATCCTCGGCTCCAATCGAGTTCTCCCCTGTCAACCGATACCGATTCCTTTTTGTGTGAATTTACTTTAATTCCACTTGAGCGCCGGCTTCTTCAAGTTGCGATTTAATCTTATCCGCTTCGTCTTTGGCGACGCCCTCTTTAACGGGTTTGGGCACCTCATCAACCAGCGCCTTTGCATCTTTTAATCCCAGTCCGGTAATGGCCCGCACTTCCTTAATGACCTGAATTTTCTTATCGCCGGAGGCCGTTATGATAACATCAAACTCGGTCTTTTCTTCGGCCGGAGCTCCGGCGGCACTTTCTGTAGGACCGGCCGCCATCATGGCCATCGGTGCTGCGGCAGATACGCCAAATTTTTCTTCCATTTCTTTGACGAGCTCACTCAGTTCAAGTACGGACATATTGGATACAAATTCAATTACATCTTCTTTGGTAATGCTCGCTTTCGCCATTTTTCTTCCTCCAGTTTTTCTGACTAAGTCATCATGTGATGATTTATTAAAATGATAAATCGGATTAAGCTGCCTCTTTCTGGTCTTTTACAGCTTGCAACACATTCAGCAACCTTCTGGGAATCTCTGCTAGCGTCCTTACAAATCCGGTTGGAACATCGTTGATGATAGAAACAAAGGTTCCTAACAGGATTTCCCGAGGCGGTAATGCCGAAAGGGCCTTTAGCTCATTCACATCAAGAATTTTACCGTCCATAACCCCGACTTTAATTTCAAACACCTCATGATCTTTGGCAAATGCTGTTAAAACCTTTGCCGGGGCGATCGGATCGCTATAACTCAGCGCCACAGCACTTGGGCCTTTAAACGTCTCTTTAATCAGGGCAACATCGGTCTCTTCTGATGCTCGCACGAGAAGCGAATTTTTAACCACCTGATATTCGACGTCCTCCTTTCTGAGTTTGCGACGCAAATCATTAATGGCAGTAACATCAAGGCCTTTATAATCGGTTACGATGACCACAGCAGCTTTTGAAAATCGTTCATTTAAATCTTGCGTTATTTTCTTTTTCTCTTCTAAATTCACAAGTAACTTCACACCTCCTTTCCATATCTGACAAAAACCGGAGGGATGGACGCTGTCGAGTTGCGATTGCCGGAAAAGAAATACCAGCGTCGTCACAATTGATATAAAAATCGCAAATCATACAATTGTCTCGGTAGGCCAGCAAAGCCGATTAAACACATCCACAGTTACCTCTCTGTGTTTGTGAACCTACGGTCTTGGACAGATGACTTTTTGATTAGCACCGTTTTCGGCGCTATGGTTTACTTTTATAATCGATATCAAATATCTCTTTGTTGGCAATTCATCCAATTGATCAAAATTGATAAACGCTTTTGAGGATTCTTCAATTCACTTCAGATATTATGCCTTTCATGTAAGCAATCCTGAATGAGTACCGGCAGATTATTTGAGCAAATCTTTGACAAAAGCCGAATCGATCTTGACACAGGGTCCCATTGTTGTCGAGATGGCAATGCCTTTGAGATAGGTCCCTTTACTGGAAGCCGGTTTGAGACGCATAATCGTGTCAAAAAAGGCCGCCAAATTTTGAACTATTTTTTCAACTCCGAAAGATACTTTTCCCATCGGTGCGTGCACAATTCCCGCTTTTTCAGCCCTAAAGTCGATTTTTCCAGCTTTAAGGTCATTAACAGCCCGGGCGACATCAAATGTAACGGTTCCCGTTTTGGCGTTGGGCATCAATCCACGCGGCCCAAGCAGCTTGCCGAGCTTTCCGACGGTGCCCATCATATCAGGCGTTGCCACGGCCTTATCAAATCCGAACCATCCGCCTTTTATTTTCTCAACCAAATCGTCATTGCCGACAAAGTCCGCTCCGGCATCTGTTGCCTCTTTTTCCTTCTCACCTTTGGCAAAGACTAAAATTTTCATCTTCTTACCGGTCCCGTGCGGCAGCACCACACTGCCACGGACCATTTGATCGGCATGTCGAGGATCAACACCCAGACGGACGGCCACATCAACTGTTTCATCAAATTTGGCAAAAGATGATTCCAACATCATCTTCACCGCATCGTTGAGACTTCCGACACCTTCCGAATCGATTCTTTTTTTGGATTCAGAATAATTTTTACCCCGTTTCGACATCGTTATAACTATCTCCCTTAACCGCCTTGCTTGCATTAAGTAGCGGATTGGTGTTTGAAAATCCAGTCAACCCCGCACCCGCAACTCGCATACGACAACGTTAATATCTAGCTAACTTCAATGCCCATACTTCTTGCCGTGCCTTCTACAATTTTGCATGCGGCCTCTAAATCATTGGCGTTTAAATCCACCATTTTTATCTTGGCAATTTCTTCGACTTGCTGACGCGTGACCGTGCCAACGCGATCGCGCTTTGGATCACCGGCGCCTTTAGCGATTTTTGCAGCCTTCTTCAACAGTACTGCTGCCGGCGGAGTTTTGGTAATATAGGTGAAAGATCGATCCTGATAAACCGTGATAACCACCGGTATGATCATACCTTCATCATTGGCCGTTTTGGCGTTAAACGCTTTACAAAAATCCATAATATTGACGCCATGCTGACCCAAGGCGGGGCCAATGGGGGGTGATGGATTAGCTTTTCCAGCTTCTACCTGTAATTTGATCATTGTCAAAACTTTTTTTGCCATTTGTGCGATGTACTCCAGTTACGCGTTAATTGTTATTTGTTACTCGTTATTAGAATTTAGAATATGATAAACACCCCAGTTTAACCCTGATGATTTAGGATATAAAAGAATGGATTCGGGTTCTCTTAAACCATTAACCATTGACAAATAACGAATAACTCTCGATTGAGTTTAACTCAATCGGTACTACAGTTTCTGCACCTGGACAAATTCTAATTCCACCGGGGTTGATCGCCCGAATATGCTTACCAGTACTTTTATCTTTCCCTTTTCAGGATTCACCTCCTGCACGGTCCCGTTGAAATTGGTGAACGGCCCATCAATCACCCGAACTTCGTCTCCAGATTCAAAGAAATACTTCGGTTGTGGTTTTAGCTTTCCGGCCTCCATGCGATTCAGTATACGCGCGGCTTCTTTTTCAGAAAGCGGTGTTGGTTCCCGTCGACCTCCTAAAAAACCGGTCACCTTGGCCGTGTCATTGACGATATGCCATGTTTCATCATCCAGTTCCATGCGGACTAGAATGTATCCTGGATAAAACTTGCGAGCGGATGTCTTTCGTTTTCCTTTAACCAGTTCAACAATTTCCTCGGTCGGCACAACCACCTCTCCAAATTTTTCAGCATGAGACGAGGATGCGATACGTTCTTCCAGGGCCGCTTTCACCTTGTTCTCAAAGCCCGAATAGACATGGATGATATACCACTTGAGCGCCAACCTTTTGCCTCCTTATTTTATTGTAAAACTGCGCGGATCAAACTGGACAAACCAATATCGATGGACCCTAAAAAAAGCGATATGAGGATAATCAATGCGATAACGACTACCGTCGAGCCTATGGTCTGCTTGCGCGATGGCCACGCCACTTTTTTGAGCTCAATTTTGACTTCTCTTAAAAATTGAACGGTCGAGCTAAATAAATTGCTTTTTGTTTTAGCAGGCACAACACGGGAAACTTGAGACTGTTTCTTCGATGGCACCGCTTTCGCTTTTTGGGTGCTTTTGTCCCTGACATCGGCAATTGCAGCACTTTTTGTACTCGCATCATCGAAGGTTTGAACTTTGGCAGATGCCGTGGAGCCTTCCTTTTTTTTCTTCTTTTTCTTGGCTTTAGATGCTTTCTTTCGTTGTAGCCTTCCCATGTCACTCCTAAAGGATTTAAAGCTCAAAATGCAAAAAGCTCAAGAAATCTCAAGACTTCTTAACCTCTGAGCGTTGAACTTTCTAAAGAAGGAATGGCAGGCCAGGAGGGATTCGAACCCCCAACCGCCGGATTTGGAGTCCGATGCTCTGCCGTTAGAGCTACTGGCCTGCATCCTAGATTTTGGACAAAATCAGCTCATTTAAAATGAAGGTTTTTGTTTGCAACCGATTACCGAAGGGTCAGTCCTCCTTAGAGTAGCATCCAAAATTTACACCACCAACGAGCGACTATTTCGTCTCCCGGTGCGGGGTATGTTTACGACAAAATCTGCAGTATTTATTGAACTCCAGTTTATCTGGAGTTGTTCGCTTATTTTTAGTTGTCGTATAATTTCTTCTTTTGCACTCAGTGCATGCAAGGGTAACAATTATTCTCACCGGTAGACTCCTATGCCGTTATTCGATAATTTCGCTGACCACGCCGGCGCCAACGGTGCGCCCACCTTCGCGCACAGCAAACCGTACCTCTTTTTCCATTGCAATCGGGGTGATCAACTCCGCCTCTA
>JASFTL010000007.1:0-22730 GCA_050053555.1 Desulfobacterales bacterium | reverse complement strand
ACGGTGCTGACTTCCTTGAGGCATCTTTGAATGGACTGATCGTCGAGCTGCATGATCGTATGCCCCAGCTTGGAGCTCAAAGGCGTTGCCGCCCGATCTTTTTTTATTTTATCGAAAAAAACTTTCATTCGGTCCGTTTTCTTGTCGCCAAATTCCTTTTCGTACGTTTCTTGGCCTTTTTCACCAAATAATGATAGCAACAGCTCTTGAATGATCTGAGGGTTTACACCGTTTTGAATGGCCAGTACACCTTCCATAATGATACAGCGCTCCAGCAAATCCTTGCCGGTGTAACTGCCTGAAAGGATATAATATTCCAGAGTGGTTTTTACCAGCTGTGGCTGTACACCTTCAAGGACAAGTTGAAGGCCCTTGCGTAAGAGAAAATTGCTGGTTTCTTCGGCCTCTTGCACCAGGCATAGCAATCCGTTGCGTTTGGCCTTGTTGGCCATGGAAACAATATGAGCAACAAGGGACATACACTGGCGTTTTTCATCCTCGCTGCATTTTATGCGCTCACCGAATTCCCAATCATACTCCATAAAATCTGCTCCAAATTCGAGGGATGCCCTAAATATATTTCTTTATTATAACACAAATCACGGAAATTCCTACTAAATTTTATAAAATGATTTGGCGAGTTCGGCAAGCTCTCCTGAATTGACATGGTAAAAATTTTCGAGACGCTCTATCTGACCGGGTGTCGGTATTCGTACACTGCGTTCCAATTCGACCAGCCTTGATGGTGGAATGCCGGCCTGACGGCAAATTTCTTTTAAGCTTAACTTGCTCTCAGATCTCAGCTGGATGAGTCTTTCTCCGAATTCGTTCATGGCAAAATCTCCTAAACAACTTCAAAAGTATCCGCAGATAAATATGGTTTTCTATCCTCGGGTGATGCTGCATTTAGCATAGATCCAACCAAAGATAAATAGAAGCTATCTAAAAAATGCATCATGCCAGCGCGCTAAAGTAAGAAGTGAGCTAAAGTGAGTGAGCCGCCCCGCGGCAAGCTCAGACATATACTGACCCGTAAGGAGCTCCGGCCGCAGCCGGCCGCAACAAATCTTTCCCGGGCTTCGCCAACGTCCCCAGAATTCTGAGTTCGCCCCATGGCAGGCAGCGAGGCTGTACGCTGCCGTGGGAATCGGTCCTCTGGGGCTGCTCCGGGGTGAATCGAAGCGGATCTGCTGCCGTTGTTTCGTTTCAGGGCCCATTGTTGCGGACCGCATGCGGCCGGAGCCCCTAACGGGTCGAAGTCCTATGCGTGTCTATCGACAATAGAGGATAGAAAAACTCCCCAACCATCACTTATTTAATGCTTTTGTTGTGGCTTGCTGGTTTCATTCCCGGCCTTCGTCGATTGCAAAAAATTCATCATTTCTTCCCACCAGGGCTCATGCGGGCCGGATGGCCAACTGTTGTGGCCTGCTTGTGCAAATATCCAAAGTCGCTTCGGTTGCCGCAAGCTATCATATAAACGCCGGGTAAGGGGGTTTGGTATAATTTCATCCTGTCCCGCCATTACGACCGCAACCGGCCCTTGGTAATTTAGCAGATTCGTCACGTTGTCGTAACTGTCTTTCAGCATCCACTTAACTGGAAAAAACCAGTATTTGATTCGGGCAAGGTGAGTTAAGGAATCCCATGGAGTGATCAATGCGATACCGTCGATTGATGTACGGCTTTTGGCAACCGCTCCACACACCACACCGCATCCGAGTGACTCCCCGAGAAGATAAATGGGCGGACCGAATTCCAATGACGCCAGCCGGATCGATTGAACCGCATCTGCTGTGATTTCTTTTTCGCTGGTTTTTCCCGGGCGGGACCCGTAAGCCGGATATTCAGACAATATCACACGATACCCAAGTCGGTTTAATGCGCTGACATAATACGTGCGATCCAGGGCATTACCGGCGTTGCCATGGAATACTAATATCGTTCCCCGGCTTTTTTGAGATGCATCCGTCGATACGAAACCGCGGTAAGTATTTACATTATCCGGCCAAAGTCGTAAATTTCTGTTTTCGGCGGATTGTTCGATTAATTTGGGATCTGTTTTTTTAGGATAATAAATAAAAAAATTTTGCAATAAAGACATGCCGAGTACGACGATCAGATAATAAACCGGAATCCGAAACATAAGTTTCTTCAAGTTCTGCGGCAATATGTTCATTTCCGAGCCTGTCTCCTCAGGGCGCAATTCCCATGATCTGAGAACTTTTGTAACCCAATTTAATTTAAGTCCGGCAGAAATCGATCGTGGAGCGAATTAAAATGTTTGTTGTGGTCATCACCGAAGCCACATCCGCATATTCGACGACTGCATGGGCGCCATCACCACGGGGGCCAAAGATAACGGTCGGGATACCGGCTTGCGCTAAAATAGCCGAGTCCAGCCAGGCCCACATTCCCTCAAATTTAGGAGGTTTATTAAGAGTTGATGCATAGGCCCGGCTAACGGTTTGCACAATCGGTTGATCCGGTGAAATCTCAAATGCCGGCCGAAAGAAAAAAACATTGTAATCCGCCTTGAATTGATCATCCTGCCGCTGGATCTTTTGCAGCAATCCCTGAATTTCTTCTGTGACCAGCCGCCGATCTTCTCCGGGCAGATTTCTTCTTTCCAGTTGTATTTTGCAATAATTCGGATAAGTACTCAATTCAGTACCACCTTCAATCAGAGAGGCATGGATGGACGGAGATCCCAGCAATGGATGGGATTTTTTTTTCAAATCTGTTTCGGAGAGTTCATCTATCGCTGACAGAACTTTGCCGGCTTTGACAATCGCATCAACTCCCTTGTGCGGCAGGCTTCCATGGGCGGCATGCCCGAAAATTTGAATTTTTATCCAGGCAAATCCCTTGTGGGCAATGACGATATCCAGATCCGTCGGCTCGCAGACGATGGCAGCATCCGCAGTATATTCATCTACAATAGTTTCGGTTCCAATACTGGCGTATTCCTCATCTGCAACCAGGGTCAGGATCACATCGCCTTTCAGCTTTATTCCGGCCTCAATGATCGACTCTACAGCCATAATCAAAGCGGCGACACCGGCCTTCATGTCCAGGGCACCTCTGCCGTAGATTTTGCCGTCTTTTTCCTCGGCTGCGAACGGATCTATTTCCATGTTATCAGCACTTACGGTATCCATATGACCGTTTAACATAAGAGAAGGACCCCGGCCGGATCCCTTTAAGATACCGACAACATTGGCTCTGCTTTTCTCAATCTCCTGAAGATGAACCTCCATTCCCAAATGATTAAGATAATCCCGGATATAGCGGGCGATGACTGCCTCGCCGCTGCCCTTGTTTGTCAGCGATGGATTTACAGACTCAATTTGGATCAAATCCCGCAGAAGGCTGAGCAAGGCTTTGCGTTTGATCTGAATTTCACCCATTATTCTTTTACCCGATTGTTTGATAGACGGTCGCCCGGATGGACCTGATTGATTTGAGGCGAGACAGTATTTCTCCATTGGATCGGTCTAATTTAAGCAGGTGTTTTAGATCATCCATGCGGACATTGTGAATATTGATGATCGTCATCGTGATGAGGATCTATTCGACACCTGAAATGGCGATAAATTGCGCGAGCGCAGCCCCCTCGCGAATTTTTTTCGCATCGGTGTATTCCGGCGAATAGTAGAATTCTTTGGCTTTTTCAAGATCGGGAAATTCGATAACAACGATACGCCATTTTTCTTCCGGCCCCTCCAGGGTGACCGTTTCGCCCCCGCGCACGATAAATCGGCCGCCAAATTTTGCAATGATCCCCGGCGTGACCTTGATGTAATCGTTGTATTTGTCCCAATCCGTCACGCTGACTCTGGCAATGAGGTATGCAGCCATCTGTTTACTCCTCTCTTCTACCTAAATTGAGCGTTTCAAATTTTAAAAATGGGAAAATTTTTTTATTTTTAAGGATTCATATTGATTTATATTTTTAAAATTTGAAACCCTTTAGGCTTCGCTTTTAGCTACGCCCCAACACGTCGGGATTGCCGATCTCACCGCATCTACGGTGTTAGATGCCGTTACGCATAGGCAACTATAGCGGAACGACATCTGCCTTGTAGCTGCAGTAACCTCAACAATCGCTCAACTTAGGTTTTAGTTAATTGAGGGGTCGGGGCGTTTTTACCCTCGATCCATCACGCGGCAAGCTCAGACATATACTGCCCCGTAAGGGGCTGTCCGTATGCGGACCCGCGGCAAATCTTTCCCGGGCTTCGCCAACGCCCCCAGAATTCTGAGTTCGCCCCATGGCAGGCAGCGAGGCTGTGCGCTGCCGTGGGAACCGGTCCTCTGGGGCTGCTCCGGGGTGAATCGAAGCGGATCTGCTGCCGTTGTTTCGTTTCAGGAACCCTTGTTGCGGACAGCATGCGGCCGGAGCCCCTAACGGGCCGAAGTCCTATTTTATGCAAATTCAAGTATTGAAAAGGGGGTGATATTTCACAATACCTCTGTAGCCGGTTAATATGCCGTTAACCAGTTCTTTAATCATAAAGACCTCATCCGGTACGTCATATTCGCTTTTGATTCCGAATCTGGAGCAAGGCACAAATCCAAAGTGTGGATAGTAATGCGGATGCCCAAGTACGACCACCGCTTGGTATCCTTTCGATCTGCAATGCTTCAATCCTTTGTTTACAAGCGCTGTGCCGATCCCCTGTTTTTGATCGTCAGGCATAACGGCCATGGGGGCGAGTCCGGCAATTTTGATATCTTTCCTGTTGTCGGAAAGCATGACGGGACTAAAAATAATATGGCCGACGATTTTCTTATTTCTTTCGGCGACTAGAGATATAAGTGGTGCACCACTTATTCTCAAGCGGTCTACAAGATTTGCTTCTGTCTCGCTATTAAAAGCAGAAGCATTGACCTGCCAAATTTTTTCGATATCTGCTTTGGTCTCCGGTCGAATATGTACTTTCAATGATTTATCGTTTTGCATCATCGGCAGTACCTAAGCTTTTACGCCGACCACGTCACAAAAGGCTTGTCTGCCCGGATTGAATCCCGGCTGCCTACCCCATTTTTTGAATGCAGTTACCATCAGAGCCAGACTGCCTCATACGCCGAGCCGAATTCACTTCCGCGCTTTGCTATCCGCTGTAGGGTTCATCTTCCTCGAGGCGCTTGCCCAGGCCAATGACACGATCATCTTTATAGCCGAGTGACTGATAAAACTTAATGCTTTCTTTGTTCGTTGCCCGAACCTGAAGATTTATTTTTGGGCAACCTTTCGATCGGATGCGTCGTTCGACCTCTTGCATGATGAGACGGCCATATCCATTCCTGCGATATTTTGGATCGACCGCAAGATAATTAATCCAACCCCGGTGCCCTTCATAGCCGCCCATTACGGTGGCGATAATTTTTTTCTCCAAAATACCAACCAGAAATAGATGGCGATCTGCTTTTAGCTTGCGTTCGATATCCTTTCGAGGGTTATTCGACGGCACGACAAGTTGGCATTGTACCCAGAGTGCAATAACCGCTCTCGTGTCTTTTTCTTTAAATTCTCGAATATGCATTTTGGGACGTATGACACTGGAGGTCGGCCGCCGCGCAAGAGCTCCAGCTAAGGTGGGTCGATTCCCTGTCAGTGATTTGAATCAATGTTACCTTGGCCGTGCGATGACTTGATTAAACCGGATATCGCGGCCGTGTTAAAATAATGCCCGGCCACAGCATGGATGCCGGAGGAATCCCCATCCGTTTCGCTAAAGCGGCCGGTTTTCAGGTAGCTCAACCCGCCGGGCGAAAATGATGCAGCACCAATCTCAGCCGAGATTATCTCATCATTGGTGTCAAGGTCATCGATGTAAAAAATCTAAATCAATCGTACTATTTGCTCTTGCCTATTCTAAACATCTTGGTGCCGCAGGTTGGGCATACGCCTTGAGTTGCGGGTCTGCCATTTTTCATGGTTATTTCCTTGGGGTCCTTCATTTCTCTTTTGGCTTTGCATTTCACACAATAAGCTTCCATCTGTTTACCTCCTTAAGTTTTGTTTTTGTTAAATCATTAGCGCCACCACGGGGAATGCAGATTCGGGCGCAAGATCCATTATCTTATGAATTGACCAACGATAAATTTTATACCGAAAACAATGCTTTTAGCAACAACATAAAAGTGAATCCGTATCTATGGGAATGGCCGCCTTGGTATAACCAAAAACATCATAAATCGGAATAAATGGAATCTGACTATAATCTCCGATAGTTATAATTCTGTATACGCAGAGTTATAATTTTTCGTACAGGCAGACATTCGGATATTCATATGGCAAGTGTTGGATATATTCAGTGACGGAAAATGGGTTTGTCGCTTAATAATTATGAAAGGGCTAAAGATTTGATTATGCGGAAGTTTTGGGGGCTTGCGGAAACCCACAACCACCATCAGTGCGTCCTTTTGTTTGCATATCTCTTCAACTTTTTCATTTGGTACTCATCTTGCACTTGATTTTAGCACCCGCAAAGCGACACTTTTCTTTCTGCATGATTGGAGTCGGCAAACAGCCGGGGGGGCTTTTACGGTTCTTGCATCCATGTAATTGAAAGGAAGGATGTCGGAGAAGCAATATAAAAAAGGAGATCATCCATGAGGTATTCCAACTTTGCTTTGGTGGCGGTTCCGGTGGCCTTAAGTATAATTGCAATTACGGCATGGGGGCAACCGCCGCCGGAAACCGTCACCATTACAAAAGAATTTGAATTCAGTGATGCCTCCAAGGTAACCGGTAGCGACTGGCAGACACCGGTGGCCACATACAACGGTGCGATTTACTATGTATATGTAAATCAGCAATTAAAGACGCTGATCGTCAAGAAATCATCAGATGGGACGATATCTAAAAATGTCATATTTGAGGAAACCGACAGCGATCCCTGGCATAACGGCGCATCTGTAGGTATTGATCGCAACGGGTATATCCATGTGGCCGGCAACATGCATCACTCCCCGTATAATCATCCCAAAACCGGCAACCCCTACTATGAATATGCCTGGCAGTACGTGGTTTCCAATAAACCGGAAGATATTTCTTCCTTCAAATTTGTCGGCGATGATGAATCACAGACGATCCCGGGGACCTGGATCACTTATCCTTCATTTGCCCGGGATCAAAATGGGGTGCTATTCATCGCCTTTCGTCATCGGGTTAAATTTGCCACCGGATGGTCTCCCGGAATCATGGCGGCAGCAATTGCCCGATACGATGCCGACGCCAAGATCTGGATGATGCTGGGCGGTAATGACTACCCCCATGCGGTTAAAACTTTCTTCTGGAATGATTCCGGAGCCGAGGGCACCGCCTATCAGCCCTATCGGCCGCGCATCTTTTTTGACCGCGATAACCGCATGCACGTCACCTGGGTGGTGGATAACGGAAATGGCTCCTCGGGATACCATACGCACGTGCTGTATGCGTATTCGGTGGACGGCGGGGAAACCTTTAAGCGTGCGGATGGTTCCCTCTACGAGACCTTGCCAATTACTTTGGAAAATGGCGATGTGGTTGTGGGACCAGCCTGGAGCGGCGGCGACGGCAGCCTCTGGTACACCAGCTATGTGGGGGTTACGGCAGATGGGTACCCGGCTGTATCCTTTGCTGACAACAGCAACGATACCGCTTGGTGGTCTCTGTGGCGCCCCGCAGAGGGCTGGTCGACCCCCGCAAAATTACCTTTTGAATTCATTCCAGCCAGGATCCTGACAGACGCAAGTGGCATCATTACGGCTGTTGACGGCCACAATAAGCTGCACCGCAGCTTTAACAACGGCACAAGCTGGCTGCCCTATCATGCTGAAACCCTTGGTATTCATTCCACCAACTTTGACTATACGTACCTGTTGGATACCGGTAATTTACGGTATCAAACCTATTCAACAACCACCGGTAAGGTTAAAGTTTGGACGGTTGGATTTACGGGTAGGCCATCACCGCAGAAAGCGAATGCAAGTGTTTCTCAAAACATAAATGCCCGGCAAAAGGCTATGCAGGAATGAACTTGCCCCAAATGACCCCCGGGCATTTGGAATTTGCCTGATTCTCAGGCACCAGCTGTTCTCTTTCTAAGATAATTCTCGCCGTGGTCGATCTTCAATTCCAGCCACATGTTCAGATGATCCGACATCTGCCGACGCCGCCAGTGGTTACGATAATAAGCTTTGCGCTGATTATCGTCTCGCCTGTTGCCATTCGTATCATAGGTTAATGGATTGTCCGGATCGTTCTCGGCTTTGCCGTCCATCATGGACGGAACATAGTGATCGTAGTCATCATCCCGATAAACCACATTAAAATAGTCAAAAACCCCACCCCGGCCGGTAGGGGCCAAATTGTTTTCACGGAATTTCAACGCGATTTGATCATAAAAGCGCGCATCGGTGCCTACATTGGTGGGCGGGATGCTTTGAAGGGCTGAGGGAATTTCAAACCCGTTTGCGGTAATGGCAGCAAAGGCCGCATTGGACGGATCGGCGGAAAAAATATTGAAATCACCGAGCAGAATTAAGTTTTGGCTCCAGGCGGTTTCGTCTTCGGACCGATCTTTGAGAAATTTGGCCAGGGCTTCAATTTCGGCTACCCGGGCTGGATGCTCCTCTACACCTTTACCCCAGATGATGTGAACGGTGGAAAGCATAAATCGAAACCAGCCGGCCTCGAAGCCGACAATAGTGGGCGTGCGTGCCAGCTGATTGGCGGGCGCAACGGTTTTGCCTTTACTATCTTCTTTTGGGGGAATGACAATTTCACCGGCCACACCGCTAAATCTGATTTTGCGGTTGTCAAACAAAAAGGATAGACGCTCCAGATTACCGGCCGAACCTTTGGTTACATCACTGACCACATATTTCCAGGTACCGCCCAGCCGGGCCCGCAGCTTCTCGAGAGCACTCAGATCAGCGCCAACTTCCTGAATTGCCATCAGGTCAAAATGCGAGACGATTTCGGCAATGTACCAGTAGGATTCAGCGGTGCGTTTATCGTTTTTGCCGCCCTCAAATTCCTTTAAATTCCAGGTGGCCAGCAGCAGCGTGTCAGTGGCATTTTTTTGCGGCACGCTGCGATCAGGTCCGTCCGGATGGTTTCGCAACGTGTTGCGGAGGGCTTCCAAACGACCGGCAACTCTGGTGGTATCTTTTCCCAACCCGTCAAGCTCGTAAAACAACGGCATCGGCATTCTCCAATCGTGAAGAGGTAAAAATGTATTGCTTCAAAAAACTGATTCGGACGTTCATTGCTCGATAAGATCTTTGTAAGCCTCTACCAGGGACATATACGTCGGGATATACAGTCCGCCGGAGTACATGTCAAAGTGCAGGTGGATGGTCGTAGCGGTGCTGCCCATGTTGTCGGAAATCAAACCGATGCGGTCGCCGTTTTTCACTTGCTGGCCGATAGACACCGCCAGCTGGTCGTGATCGAGGTGCAGGTAGCGATGGCGTATGCCGCTATCCCCCTGAAGGTAGACCGAATAGCTTCCAATATGGATTATGGTTCCGTCTTCGACCGCAACCGCCCAGTGAGTGCTGTCGGTGCAATCCGGTGGCCGGATGTCCTGACCCTGGTGGCCTTTGCCCGACGGGCACAGCGGCATATCCCAGGTCCTGGTTTCGCAATAGTTATCCGTCCAGGGGTATGAATAATTCCGTTCGTCGCACTGGCTGCCTGCGGGCCCGTGTAGTCCCCCCACGCCGTAAACTTGAGAGTTGGCATAGGCCGGCGAATGCGCCAACGGAAACCGCATGCCCGCAAGATACACGTTGTGATCGACGCGACCCTGACCGCTGTTGGGGACGAGCTCCCCCGGTGGATTGTACTCAAAGGCCTTCTTGGTCTGGCAACCCGTTATTATCAGGGTGATGATGCCGGCCGTCAGGACGAGTAAAGTCATGCGCGTTGCCACGGTGCTGGCGCGCAAGCTTAATCGATCGGATGTGTCAACAAAGAGTTTGTTCATACTGATTTGATCTGCAGGATGGTGACGGTGAACCTCTGCAGCCCGGATGAATCAATTATGGTTTACCCTGGAGCGCAGCAGCTTGTCGGCCAATTCCAGTATGTAGTCGTCGTTTTTGCAGTGGGGGTCGGTTGCCGGATCCGCACATTCCACCGAAATGGTGTAGATGGCACCGTAGGCCCTGAATGCTAACTCAACGATTCCTTCCGCCCGCACCACCCGCAGATCCTGCTTACGCAACTCAGGTATATTTGTTGCTTCTGCTCCGGGTACGGTCACGTGACGCGTCGAACCGCTGACCACCACAGAGACACCCTCATGTTTCATCGAGACTGCGTACCAGCTCGGGCCCGCTGTCATAATGCCGGTGGCGATGAGTTCGGGCTTATTGGGTAGCAGCAGCGGCAGCGCCGCTTTTTTCAGCGCCCGCGCCTGTTGCTTCGTTAGCCGGGAATCATCAAAGAGAGCGTGTTGCTGGGCTGCTTTCCAATCGACAGTGCTCTGCCGTGAAACAATCTGGCTTTGCTGGGCACGGGCCGTTCGGCCTGCTTCCGTCTCCCAGCAACCCAGGAACAACAGACCGCATCCCCATACGAAAAAAAACGTTATCCTTACACCTAAACGGTTTCGATTCATCATGTCGTTTCGTTGCGTAATTTACTGTTTTCAAAAAGAGTCTAATGAACCATCATACAGACCGAAACAATTAAAGTCAAAATTTAAGAAGTATAGGCGTCCCTTTTCTGCCGCTCAGATTTCCTCAAAAAGCGCAACCATTAACCCATGATCCTTTCCGCTTTTTCCACCGTCAGGGTTAACGCCCCCCAGTCTTCTTCGACTTTGCCGGTCAGCAGATAGGGCCGCTGGCGGTCGATGATGTGGCAAAAGCGGCGGTAGGCCTGCGGGAAAAAGGTGGTCTCCACGATACCGGTTTCATCTTCAAAGGTTAAAAACTCCATGGGGTCGCCCTTTTTGGTGGACACCACCTTGCCGGTAATCAGCCAGCCGGCCAGGCGCACCTGACGGCCGATAAAGCGCGGCAGATCTACGGCTTTGACGGTACGGCGTTTTTGCAGCCTATTGGCAAACAGCTCCATGGGGTGACGGTCACACAGAAAACCCAGCACGGAAAATTCGCGCTCATCTTCGGCCGGCAGCAGCGGTGGCCGGCAATGACCGACGGCTTCGAAAGTATAGAAGTTAAGGGACGCCCATAAAATTATAAGTTTCTATGAATCCAATAGTTCAAACCCATTTTCTTTGGCAATGGCCTCACCCCTTTTTCCATTCCGCCATGAGCTCTAACAAAACAAGACGCTGAAAAAACGAATTCGCACTCGACAAAATAAGCTAAAAATGATACAACTTAATAAGCTAAATATTGCATTGCGGAAAAAGCTAATAATAATACAGCGCAATAAGCTAATAGAAGCACGAGAGCTATGGCAAGCCCACATGAAAAATTGGCCGAATCCCTTAAGGCCTTGAGAAAACTGCAAGACCGCGGTGTCGTCGCCGTGCGTTCAGGTGATCTGACCCGAACGCATCAGGAACGCCTGGTCAAAAATGGCTTTTTGCTAGAGGTCATGAAGGGCTGGTACATCCCTGCACGGCCGGATGAGGCCGCGGGAGAGAGCACGGCATGGTACGCATCATTCTGGAGCTTTTGTGCGGCCTATTTGCGGGAGCGTTTTGGGACGAATTGGAGCCTCTCTCCTGAGCAATCACTATTGCTGCATGCCGGGAACATGACGGTTCCACGCCAATTGCTCGTCCGCTCACCGAAGGCCCGCAACAAGATTACAACTCTGCCTCACGATACCTCATTATTCGACACGCGTGCAGCCTTGCCCAGGGCTGAACAAATTGCAGAAAAAGACGGCTTGCTACTGTTCTCTGTACCTGCGGGCCTGGTAAGCTGCGGATCTGGATTCTTTCAGAAGAATGCGACGGACGCACGCGCTGCGCTGGCCATGGTGCGCGATGCGTCTGATGTGCTCACATTGCTCCTTGAAGAAGGACGTACTACGGTTGCCGGTCGTCTCGCAGGTGCGTTCCGAAATATCGGACGTGACCGTATTGCCGACGATATTGTCAAAGCAATGAAAACCGCAGACTACGACATACGTGAAAAAGATCCATTCGAAGACACAATAAATCTGATCCTGCCGGTGCGCGAACAGTCGCCGTACGTGAACCGTATTCGCCTAATGTGGCAACAGATGCGAGGGCCAATCCTCAAACAATTTCCGGTCACCCCCGGTTGGCCTTCCGATATCGCTGCCTATCTGAAGGCAACCGATGACATTTACGTTACGGATGCTTATCACTCGTTGTCCATTGAAGGTTATCGTGTCAGCCCTGAGTTGATCGAGCGGGTCCGCAGCGGCGAGTGGAATCCGGATGAAAATGAGGATGACCGCCAACAGCGTAATGCCTTAGCCGCACGCGGGTACTGGCAGGCCTATCAGGCGGTTCGCGAAAGCGTCCGCAAGGTACTAGATGGCGATAATCCCGGAACAGTTTGCGATGATGATCACGGTGACTGGTACCGTGAGATGTTTGGACCGAGCGTAACAGCCGGTCTTTTGCGAACAGCGGAGCTTGCCGGTTACCGTAACGGTCCGGTCTATATCCGCCGCTCAATGCATGTGCCACCACGCCATGAGGCAGTGCGGGACTGCATGCCGGCATTCTTTGACCTGCTGAGAGAAGAGCCGGAACCATCGGTGCGTGTTGTTCTGGGGCATTTCGTGTTCGTATACGTCCATCCGTACACGGATGGCAATGGCCGTATGGGGCGATTTCTTATGAACGTGATGCTTGCCGGAGGCGGGTACCCCTGGACCGTTATTCCAGTGGAAAAGCGAAACGATTATATGGCCGCGTTGGAAAGCGCGAGCGTAGAACAGGATATCGCACCGTTTGCAATGTTTCTGGGGCGCCTTGTTTCTGACAGTTTAGAAGGCAGACCAGCACCACCTGTACCGACCAGTGAGGGATCTGTACCGACCAGTGAGGGATAAGATCTTGCTTTTAATTGATTGAATTGATAAGAACTCGCTTTTTTGTGAGTGGATTATGCAGAAATGTGAATTGTGTATTGGATGCAGCCACAGCCCAACATATGGAGACTCAAATAAACGCAACCGTCTAAGCTCCAAATAACCAGAGCGGACTTTACTGTCAACATGGATATTTTACGCGGGGGGTGAGATTTTCGGCAAATTTGAGCATCGCTTACCGACTCGTCTACATCTGGTTTTTTTCTAAATGTCATTTTTCAATCACCTCTCTTCCTTTTCCAGATAAAGCGCAGCCATTAATTCATAATCCTTTCCGCTTTTTCTACCGTCAGGGTTAACGCCCCCCAGTCTTCTTCGACTTTGCCGGTCAGCAGATAGGGCCGCTGGCGGTCGATGATGTGGCAAAAGCGGCGGTAGGCCTGCGGGAAAAAGGTGGTCTCCACGATACCGGTTTCATCTTCAAAGGTTAAAAACTCCATGGGGTCGCCCTTTTTGGTGGACACCACCTTGCCGGTAATCAGCCAGCCGGCCAGGCGCACCTGACGGCCGATAAAGCGCGGCAGATCTACGGCTTTGACGGTACGGCGTTTTTGCAGCCTATTGGCAAACAGCTCCATGGGGTGACGGTCACACAGAAAACCCAGCACGGAAAATTCGCGCCGCAGGCGCTCGCGCTCATCTTCGGCCGGCAGCACCGGCGGCTGGCAATGACCGATGGCCTCGCTGCGGTCAAACAGGGATGGTGCGTTCGCTTTGGTTCGTTTCGATTTCAGCCAGCAGGCCAGCTCCCACAGCAGCGCTGCGCGGTTGCCGCCGAAATTGAGCGCATCCAGGGCCCCGCAGTTGATCAAAGCGCGCGCCTCGTCTTCAGCGGGACGCACGCGTTCCAGAAAATCCCGCAAACTGCCGAAGGGCTGCTGCCGGCGTCGGGCAACGATGCGCTTCTGGGTGTCGGCTGCCAGACCTTTGACAGACAGCAGCCCCGTACGGACGGTTTGGCCCTGGCCGGTCCAGCGAACGTCGCTGACGTTGATGTCGGGCGGCAGCACTGTCAGGCCCATGCGCCGGGCCTCGGAAACATAGGCAAAGGTGCCGTAAAAACCGCCCTGGTTGCTGATCACCGCGGCCATAAATTCGGCCGGGTAATGGACCTTGAGGTAAGCGGCCTGAAAAGACACCCGCGCATAAGAGGCGCTGTGGGGTTTGCAGAATGAATAGCCGCTAAAGCTCATCATCATATCCCAGATTTCGGCGATCTTGTTATCGGGTACGCCGCGCTGCCGGGCACCGGTACAGAAATGCTGCTGAAAGTCCCGCAGCTGGTATTCGCGATCCTTTTTGGTCATGACCTTGCGCAGGGTATCGGCTTCGGCATGGGAAAAACCGGCGATAACCACCGCCGCGCGCGAAACATCTTCCTGATAGACCATGATGCCGAAGGTTTCGGCGAGCACTTCGGCCAAAAAGGGATGAATCGGGTCCCAACGGCCGCCGTGCAGACGACGGATGTATTCCTGGATAAACTCATTGGCGGCCGGGCGGATGATACTGCTGTGAATGACCAGATGCTCAAAATCGCCCACTTTGGACTTTTGCTGCAGCAAGCGCATGGCCGGGCTTTCGATGTAAAAACAGCCCATGGTGCGGCCCTGGGCCAGGGCCTCCTGGGTGGCGAAATCATCTTCGGGTTCCCAGCGCAGCTCATCGAAGGTGATGTTGTTGTCGCGCAGGTTGCCCAGGGCATCACGGATGACCCCCAGGCTGCGATTGCCCAGCAAATCAATTTTGACCAATCCGGCATCCTCGGTGGCATCTTTTTCCCATTGGATGATCGGCACACCCTTGGGAGCCCGCTCAACGGGTACGTACTCTTCAATCGGCCGCGGGGTGATGACCACCCCGCCAGGATGTACGGACATATAGCGCGGCGTGCCGATGAGCCGCTGGGCAAATTGTAAAATGTCTGGCCAGGGCGGGGGGAACTCCAGCGCTTTGGCTTCAGGCCTTTTTTTGAATTCGGCTAAAAATTCGGGATCGGATTCTTTCACGCGCCAGAACTGCGGCAGGCGCTTGGACACCTGTCTGATTTCGGCGTCAGTTAACCCGAAGACTTTGGCCACCTCCCGCACCGCCATACGCGGCTGAAACAGCACGTGGCTGGAGACCATGGCCGAGTAACCGGGATACTGGGCCAAAACCGAATCCAGCACGTCATCGCGTTCATCCCAGGCAAAATCCACATCGATATCGGGTGGATCTTTGCGGCCCGGATTTAAAAACCGCTCAAAGTACAGGTTGTGTTTCAGGGGGCAGACATTGGTAATACCCAGGCAATAGGCCACCAGCGATGCGGCTCCCGAGCCGCGCCCGCAGGTACGCGGGCTGCGTTGGATAATATCGCGTACGATTAAAAAATAGGCAGCAAACCTCATATCCGTGATGCTGCGCAGCTCGTGTTCCAGCCGTTCGACCACGGCTTCGGAGAGTTCGGCCCCATAGCGGCGCCGCGCGCCGTCGTAGGCGTCCTCCCGCAGGCGTTGCGCCGGATTGCTGCCGTTTTGACCGAGCAGCGGCGGCATGACAATGCCGAACTGCGGGCCGCGAAACGTCAGGCGCTCGGCGATTTCGTATGTGGTGCTGACCGCCTGGGGACAGATGGCAAAGCGGCGCTTATATTCTTCAGGATCAGCCAGCCAGGCATCCGCCGGCGCAATCTCATCGGCGGGCAAGCGCGACAGGGACGTGTTGTGTTCGATGGCCCGCAGCATGCGGTGCAGCGGCACGTCGTCCGGATGCAGAAAGAAACTGCCCGGTGTGGCCACCACCGGCAGCCCCAGGCGGCTGGCCGTGCGGCGCAGTCGGTGGGTGGAAGGCCTGGGGCGGCGCGGCATGGCGGCGGCAGCCGCCACACCGGCCGCGTGCCAGGCGCCCAACAGATCGGCGCTCTGCGTGAGAATCACCAGTCCGTTTGCGTGCGCGCTCACGGCGGCTTCCAGGTTAAAATCGTCATGCATATGGCGGCGGGTGAGCAGACGGCAGAGGTTGCGGTAGCCGGTATCATTTTCCACCAGACAGACGGCGCGCTGCTTGCGCTGCGAGTCGGTTACCTCGGCCCCCACGATGGGCGTCAGTCCTTCACGTCGGCAGGCGGCTAAAAAAGGCCACAGGCCGCACAGGTTGTCGGTGTCGGTCAGCGCCAGATGGGTATAGCCCAGACGCCGGGCCGCCCGGCAGACCCGCTTGACCGAGGCAGTGCCCCACATGAAAGAGTAGTTGGATCGGACAGTCAAAGGAATCATGGCAGTTAAATTGATGTGTCACCGCAGATGCGATTTTATTTTTTACCGCAGAGAAGCGTTCGCAGAGATAATTCTTTATTTTGCTTTCCGTTGAGAGGACGGAAAGCAAAAAACAAATCTGCCTCCGGCAGGTATCATACAGGTTACAAACCAAATCTTTTAGCTGCTATTTTAGTAACATTAGTGACGGCATTAATAATTTTGAAAAAATATTTTATTTATAACCCGCAGGGTTGAGCTGTTTTGCCTTGTCGGCGGCTCAGCGGCAAGGCAAAGAAACTTTTCTCTCTGCGATCTCTGCGCCTCTGCGGTGAGCCCTCTACGCGGCTAGGCCGCCAGCGTGCGGCCGAACCGCACGGCTTCATGGCCGAAGCGGTGGCGGACGGTGTCGATGGCCCTGATCAGGCCGCAACGTTTGTCGTCTTTTTTTTGATCGGCGGCAAACAGTTCCAGCTGCGCCGGTGGAAAGATCAGGCGCCCACAGATCAGGCGCATATGCCGGATACGCACCCGTCGGATCCAGGCGAGCTGGAGGGTGCGGCGGGCCAGCTCAAAGAGCGTAAGGTCATTGGCAGTGGCCGGCCGGGCGGCCACCTGGCGGGCGCGGCGCATGCCGTCGGAATGGTCGAGGATAACGGCAACGCGGCGCGCTGCCCGCCGGCGCCGGCGCAGCCGGCTGCCGACCTGTTCCACCAGGCCGAAGAGAACACCTTCCAGGGTGTGCACGTTATTGGTGTCGTTGCCGAATTCGTGATCTGCAATCACCTTCGGCGGTTTTTGGCCGACCGGCAAAACCGGAGAAGGATCGATGCCGCGCACCGCCTCGTAAAGTGACAGAGCGCGGGTTGCAAAAGGGACCTCCAGCTGCTCCAGACTCAATGCCGAGACCTGGAATGCACGGGTCAGGTTAAATTCCCGCAACCGCAGCTGGTCATTGTGTTCGATGCCCGGGACCAGACTGACGGGCAGCGGAGCCAGCAGCGATTCTTCTTCGCCGCCTGAGACGATGTACTCCCCGGTGGGTTTCACCAGGCGGGTGGCCACTTTGGCAACCAGCTTGTTGGGCGCTACCGACCAGATCGGGTCCAGTCCCAGGTCGGTTTTGATCTGCTGGCGCAAGCGCCAGGCCACGTCCATGGGCGGGCCGAAAAGACGGGATGTGCCGGTGGCATCCATGAACAGGTGGCCGTCGTCTTCGCCGGTTTCGATCAGGGGCGAATACGGCAGAGCGCGTTTGAGCACATCGCGCATGGCCAGTTCATAGCGGTCCGGATGGGGCGGCAGGATTCGAACATCTTTGCAGAGGCGCACGGCCCGGCGCAGGGCCATGCCCTTGCGGATGCCGGCCAGGTAGGCCTCGTTGCTCATATCGTATACGGCGGCCCGGGCGGCGCCTTCGGGTGCGATGATTACCGGACGTTCGTTGAGCCGCTGATCCACCGCGCGTTCCACCGCCACAGCAAAATCAGCCACATTTAAATGGATAATCGAACGATTATAAAGGTTCATAGGTTCACCGTTCACCGTTTAGGCCAGCGAACTGGCACACGTTACATTTGTTTAATTGGTTTAATTCGTTCAATTGGTTCGGTTTAAGTCAACCAATTCAACCAATAAGACCAATAAAACCAATCGAACAGCTCTTTGAACCTAGAGAAGGCCCCTTTCGATCAACTGACTGATCAGACGACGGGCATTTCTGGGTGCCTGGGCGCGGACGTGGTTGTTGAAAAAAATCACCCCGTTGCTTGCGTGTCGGGTCATGGGGGTGATGATTTTTTCGGTCCATTCCTGCAATTCCGCATCACTGTAGTCGTAGTCGAACTGTATCTGCATATTACCCGAGCGCCAGCCTCTGGCGTTGCGGCCGTGAAACCGAACGTAGAAAAGATCCGGATTGGTGACGACATCCAGCTGCGGAAACAGCCCCGGCAGATTCGGTTCATCCACAGCCACCAGGGTCGTGCGGCGGTGTTCGAGTTCGGCAAAAACCCTGTCTGTGGCCCAGGAAGCATGGCGAAATTCCACCGCTAGGGGCAGTCCGTTCAGTTCGTCCAGAAGAGCGGCCAGGTAGTGCCGGTTTTTCGGTTTCCGGGAAAAGCTCGGCGGAAACTGCAGCAAAACAGCCGTCAGCTGCCGGGCTTGGGTGAGCGGTGCCATGCCGTCGCGGTACCGGGAGACCTGCCCGCGCCATTGGTGGGGATCCACCTCATGGGTTAAGGTGCGGGTCAGTTTGGCGGCAAAGCGAAACCCGGGCGGTGCATGTTGGCGCATGCGCTCGATGACAGCCGCTTTCGGCATCTGGTACCAGGTGAAGTTCAGCTCGGTGATCGGAAAAGTTCGGGCGTAAAGCGGTAGCATCTGGCCGGAGCGGGTGCCCGGCGGGTAAAAGCCGGCATTGACCCACTCCGTATACGAATAGCCGCTGGTGCCGACCCGCAGGCGGCAGGGGGTTTTGAGTTGTTCACGGCTCACGTTACATCTTTCTTTCTGGTTCCGGCTTCTGTCTTCCTGGCCGCATGATATCAGCTTTCAGGTGTCAGAAAATCCTCGCTACACATGGCTTAAGCGACTGTGCTGTATGCAGTTCGACTAAGAGCTGACACCTGAACACTGAAACCATTTGTTGTTTGGTTATCAGGAACGAGAGACTCGCTGCCAGTTGCCAGTGACCAGCAACCAGGAGCTACTTGACCCCTTCCGGTCCACGGTGGATGCCGATAACTTTGCCTTGGACCAGGACTTCGCCGAAACCGTAGCGCATAGGGGCGTAGTCCGTATTTTCCGGACGCAGCTCGATGTGATCGTCACGTAAGAAAAAGCGTTTGACAGTGGCCTCTTCGCTGTTGATAAGCGCCACGACGATTTCGCCGTTTTGGGCGTACTGGCGCGGTTCGCAGATTGCCAGATCGCCGCTGAGGATGCCGGCATCTTTCATCGAATCGCCTTTGACCCGCAAAGCAAAGAGGTTTTGACGGCGGTAAACAGCGGCGTCCAGCACGATGCTGCCGTCCCACTCGGTCTGGGCATACATCGGCAGACCGGCCGTAACCCGACCGATAATCGGGATCTCGCGCCAGCGCTGCACGGCCGCTGCCTCGTGGGCACGATTTAGCAGATAAACTTTACGACTGTAACGCCCCTCCCGTTTCAGATAGCCTTTTTCTTCCAGCACACGAAAAAACTGGGCGATGGCGGCATGGCTGACCCCCAGATCCGCTGCCGCCTGACGCAGGCTGGGGCACTGACCGGTTCTGGCAATTTCGCGCTGCAGATAATCCAGAAAACGCTGTTGTTTGGGTGTTGGCTGGGTCTGCATAATGCCTCCAAAAAAGGTTTCAGGTTTCGGGTGTCAGGTGTCAGCCTTCAAGGTTTCGGGTGTCAGGTTTCAGGAAAAAGAAGCATAGCAGGTGAAACTTGAACATTTAAGTTTCAAAACTATCTCGCTACCACAGGCAGCCGTGCGGGAGCGTGTCATCTCCTGAGCCGAACACTGCCGCGGCCTCTGCGATCTGCCAGCGCTGCTCTCGCTTTGGGATCTTTTGCTCCAATGTTTTCTCCAATCCATTGAGCATGCGAATGCATTCTTTGTAACGGCTCCTAAATTCTAAATAGACCTCTTCCGAGATGTATCCTTTGAGTTTTGCCATAAACAGGTGATGAATTGTCTCACCTGCCTCGGCCCTGCTGCGATTTGCACCCTCAATTTTATTGCGGATATGCCGATCATCATTTTTCTCGGCAAGTTGGGCAGGTGCGCTGTTTGACGAACGCCTTGCCTGACTTCCCAACTCGTACTTTTCTTCTCGAGGCCAGATGTGTGTCAAATCGCAAACCTCAATGTGCAACCGGCACAATTTTTTGTAGACCTCAAGGTCCTCAACTTGTAAATAATTCTTCGCAGTCATTTCATCCCCCCTCAAAAGCTGACACCTGAAACCTCACGATGTGACAATGTAAATGCTAATGTAAATATAAATGTATACATTAAACATGTCAAGATTAAAATGCAAAAAATGGGGTTTGTCAGAAGGCGAAGGGGTCAGATGAGCAATTGGGACAGGCGTCTTTCACCAAAACGCATTGGCATCACAATCGCCAGCAGGCTGATAAGCAGTACCAGGGTAAAAGAGCCGACAATCCAGATCCAAACTGGAAGGGTGATTATTTTGTTTTGGATGCCGGCCATAAAAAGATTATAAACCGGACCGGCTTCGATGATGACCACCAGACCAATGTATCCGGCACAGGCGATCATAAATACCAGTCCTCCAAAGCTGGTGATCGTCTGAGTTGGATTTTCCGCCTTGAAATCCGGGTAGGCGGCCCCCAGACCGATACCCATGGCGACAATACCGGGAACAACAAAAAAAACGGTAAGGGTTGAAAGGGTCATCATAAACGGGGTGACCTGAAGCAGGATATTGGTGGCAATGATCAGAATTTCGGTTAAGATCAGCAGCGGCAGATAATAGATAAAAAATTTGATCCACAAAAACGTTCGGATAGATAAAGGGGAGGTTTTGACCAGCCAGAAAGCCTCTCTTTCCATACTAATCGCCGGATAGGCAAAGCGGGCGGTCACCGCTGTGAGAACAAATAGCGCCAGTCCCGTGTTCAAAAAAGAGAATAGATTCTGAAGGTATATGGTTTTAATCGGCGATTTTTCAAGAGGCAGCACCTTGAAATTATAAACATAAATCACAACCAAAGCGGCAATCAGAAAGATTTGCGTCCACTGTGTCTGATCGCGAAGGAACGTTTTGACCTCTTTGACGGTAAAGGATTTCACGGGACCCGGCAGAAAATTAAAAATTCGGTCATTGGTGAAATTTTTTTTAAATAGGCGTGCCGGAGCGTTTTGGGTTTTTGAAAATCCCTTAAAGTAGATGGCATCTGAAAGAAAAATCATGACGGATACGATCATTCCGGCAAAACTCAACGACAGCGCTGTGAAAAACAAACTTTTGCTGAATGCGCCGGAGAGAGCGGATCGGATGCTGTCATAGGCCCAGCTGCTTGGCAGAAATGGTGATGAAGGTGTCTGCAGGGAGCTAATATAAACCATAACGGTGTCAAACACTTCCGGATCAACTAGCAATTCCGGCTGTGAAAGGCGAATTGCTAGATAAATCACCACAAAAAAAAGAATTCCCATGAAAATAAATACGCTCTTCATCCGGCTAGCCGGTATGATGATGACCGCAGCCATCACTACCAGGGTGCTGATCGCCGAGGCAATAACGGCGAGGCTCGTCATGGATATCATGGTGTTGATATAGTAAAAGATGCCGCTTTGGTAAACGATGCCATAGGCAATGAAGACCGGCAGGGTATAGATGATGACCATCCAGGCACTGTCGATTGTACTGTCCATCCAGCGCGTAATAAAAATTTTGTAACTGGAAACCGGCATGGAGTGAACCAGTAAAAGATCGCGGGAGAGATAGAGTTTGGAAAGGGAGGTCAAAATGCTGCTGAAAAGAAGCAGGGCAAAAGACACGATTAGCATCATGGATAGTAGTTTATAACCCAGGATGTCGCCGATATCTTCAATGCCTTTAAAATAAATGAGCACCCGCCAGGAAACAGCGAAAATACCGCCCCAGAAAAGCAGACCAAAGCTACCGAGCAAAAAGAAACGTGTATTGCTGTTTCCGTTGGCTTTGGAAAGACCGCGGTTCTTCAGCGGCCAGATCCGGGGTTTTAATAAGGTTAAAACTTCGTGCATTGCAAGGTTTTTCCAGTATCCAATGGCATTAACCTAATTGAGCGATTGTCGAGGTTGCCGCAGCTACAAGGCAGATGTTGTTCCGCTATAGTCGCCTATGCGGAACGGCATCTAACACAGTAGATGCGGTAAGATCGGCAAGCCCGACGTGTTGGGTCGAAGCCGAAGCCCAAAGGGTTTCAAATTTTAAAACTAAAAACGATCGAATTCATTAAATATAAAAAAACAACCCCCTTTTTGAAATTTGAAACGCTCAATTAGGTTTAAGAGACGTTATTGGTTAGGTTTAAGAATACCCGTTCAAGGTCGGCTTCGGTGACATTGGCCTCCCGTTGCAATTCCGTGGTTGTTCCCATGGCAATTAAATTGCCCTTATGAATCACGCCGATTCGATCGCACGTATCCTCGGCAACTTTAAGGGTATGGGTTGACATAAAAATGGTAACGCCCTGCTCAGCGAGCGTCCTAAAGAGTTTCTTAACCATAATGATGGCTCCCGGATCAAGCCCCACCATGGGCTCATCAACGATGATCACGTCAGGGTTATGCAGGAGAGCTGCGGACATTATCAGCCGTTGCTTCATACCATGGGAGTAAGATTCGACGAGTTCATCAGCCCAATCCGCCAGCGAAAAGTTGCTAAGGATATTATTTGCCGTTGCTTGAACTGTTTCTTTGGAAACTCCGT